>JAJQFB010000120.1 GCA_021201395.1 Clostridiales bacterium
ATAAACTGTCAAGTTTAAACCTTGAATTTTTCAAGGCTTTTTTTGTGCAAAAAATAAACAAAGCCTGCAATGGAAATTTTTTCCTTATTGCTGTTTTGATATTGACATTTGCTCAAAAAACAGCTATAATAAAAATACAAGGGAGCGAAATGTTAAATAAACAATCCGCCTAAGTGAAAGCGGTTGTATCTCTCTCAAAAGTTATAACTTTATTGATTACAGCAAAACAAAAAATTTATTTTACTGCAACCGTCCTATTGGTCAGAATAGAGCGGTTACAAATCTAAAAGCATTGATTTTTCCGATAAATATGCGGTTTTCGGGGAAATTCGGTGCTTTTTTATTGCTTGAAAACTCGGCATAAATCCGTCTAATTCCGTCCAACTCAGCGTTCAAAAGTAGTAAATTGAGTAGTAAAACTCGGTTGGGGGTCAGCTGAAATTCTGACATCTTGCTACTTCCTCGGCTATGTTTTCAAGGGATAAATGAGTGTATGTATTAAGCGTTATCGAAATGTTTGAGTGTCCCATAAGGTACTGCAAGGCTTTGGGGCTCATTCCCGAACGTGCCTGTCTGGAACAGTAGGTGTGTCTGCATATGTGAGGTGTTATCTGCGGAAGCTGTAAGGTATGGGATTTGTTGTAGCTTCTGACAATGCGGACAAAATACTGCTGCCAATCAACGGCGGTTGTGGGCTTGCCTCTTCTGTTCAGGTTTATAAATCCTGTTTTGCCATTCACCATAGGTTCGATTTTAGGTGACGGACGGTTTTTCAGAAGATTTTTAAAGCATACAACTACATCGTCGGTCATAGGCAAAATTCTTGTGCCGGATTTTGATTTTGTGGCTTCGACATAAGCACCGCCGTAAGGCCCGCTGTTCGGTTTACGCAGCAGCTGATGATTTATGTCAATGGTTTTCTCCGTCAAATCAATGTCCTTGAATGTAAGTCCGCAGAACTCACTAATTCTCATACCCGTATGCAGTAAAATATAGATAGCATCATAGTGTATTGAAAAGCGGCTGTTCTATATGTAATCCATAAATTTTTTTCCTGGTCATCTGTAAGGGCAACTCTTTTCTGAGAATTGTTTACGATGATTGTGTTGGTCTTAAAGCAAAATGGATTTTTAAGCAGAAGGTCATCGTCTATTGCCATTTGAAAAGCAGGCTTTAAAACACCTTTGAAACTTTTTACTGTAGCAGACTTTTTGCCTTCGTTTTGAAGCTTCATACAAAACTCTTTGGCATCGCTTTGCTTTATTTTGCTGATTTTAACGTAGCCGAAATCATCTTTTTCAAGGTATCTTATGACCCATTCATAGGCAAGTTTGGTTTTGGTTTTCACGCCGACCTTTTGAGAAGCGTATCTCTCAACAAGTTCTACAACTGTTAAGCCGTCGCCGTCGGGAATAAGTCCCTTGTCGGTTTCCTCCTGAATACGTTTTTCGGCGATTCTGAGGGCTTCACAAGGTCTTTTGCCTTTGGGAAGTTTGTCGGTTTCTTCAAGCCGCCAGCTGTAGATGAAACGTGTTTTGCCTTTAATATCAATATATTTATATGCGTATCTTCCGTCTTGTCTTTGACTCTCTCCTGTGCGAAGAATACGTTTTTTGTTGTCACGCCTTTTTTCGCTCATAGGCTTCTCCTTTCTTTTGGAAAGAGCCTTAACATATAAGAATATTATAACATGGTTAAGACCCGAATTCCAGAGTTTTCTCAGCTTTTTTGAGATTTTTTTGTAATTAAATCGATGATGTTTTGTCTAAATATTCTTCAAACCGTTTTCTTTTTATGAGCCATTTAACACCGTTTTGTATTGAAAGATTGGAGTTCATATTATCTTCGAGTATGCTCCTCAGTTTTTTCTCACCGATGTTGAAATAACTGACAGCCTCTTTGAAATCAAGCAAATATTTTTCACACACCGGAACATTGGATTTAATTGCAGCCAAATAAATCACCTCTTTCTTAAATTTTTTTCAAATATATAAGTGTAAGTTAAAATTTAAAATCAAAAGCATAAGTCAGACGGTTATCGGCATAACCTCACAGGAATCTCACCTCTCGACGGTCTGTCAAGCCCTACCCATTGCCTGTGACGCTTTGAACGCTCGGACTGTGGCCATAGGGGAGTATCATTATAGTTTCTGTATGTCATCGCTGTCGGGCTGCCAAACCCGATTAAACCGTAAGTATTAAACCGCTCGGCTTTTCAAAATAAAGAAAAGTGTCTTGGCATACTTCGTTTTGGCTCAATACAGAAATAAAGTATCTGACCTGCCATATTCTGCGTTGCCGTTATCTTGCACCGCTTTCTTTTTCAAAGTTCAAAATTTATAAAACATAAGCAAAAAGGTTATCGCTTATGTGGGTTTAAAGTTTAAAAGATGTTAATATAGCCTGCATAAGTTTTGAGCGAAGGCGGTTATAAATTTCAATGTCAATGCCGACATATACTCTGCCGCTTTTGTCATAGAGCTTTCTCGCAGAGAGAAATCTTATGTAACTTTCAAAACTTCTCAAAACAATTTCAACGGCTTCATAAGAACCGTTTACCGCAGCTTCGATTACGGGGTACGGAAGCGAGCTACGCTCGTCTAAATTGTTTTCATCAATATGATTTTCCATTTGTTTTTTCCTCCAAAAATTTTTTCATTTGTTTGAAAGCACTTTTTCGTCTTTGATGGACTGCACTCTTTGTTATGTTGTAGATTTTTGAAATTTCCACATCGGTCATATTCAAAAAATAATACATAAGTATTACGTCCAACTTTTCTTTTGACAGATTGAAAAGTGCTTCGGTAAGCATTTCCTCGGTAATCTCCCGTCCTGCAACCAAGAAAGAATTTTCGGCTTTCTCATTTTCAAAATATTTGTCATAAGTGCTAAGCTCCTTTAAGTTTTCTTCTGCAAGGTCGGATAGACTAACCTCATTTTTTTGCTTTCTGCTTATTTCTTTATAAGCGTTAAGAGCTTCATTTTTTAATACACTTCGGCAAAAACCTCTGAAGTTACATTGGATTTTCCATTGTGCATAAGTTTGGTCGTTCATTTTATCACCTCCCTCCTGTTGTGAAGTGAGTGATATTTTCCCCCTTCGCTATACACACAACTGATTTCCAAAAAAAATAAGCAATTTTTGAAAATTTTTAAAAAAATTTTTTCGGAATTATAAAAAAAGAAAATCACAGGTGAGTTTTGCGATTTCCGTATAAAGGTATTTTCATTCTTGCAGGCGGACAGAAAATTCATTCTTCATTCGGTTAGATTTACAATGAAACTGTGTTAAGATTTACTTCGCTCTTTTGATTTTTAAATTATTAACAAATCTTAAAACATAGGGGGTTTTGCTAAGTAGGAACCCTGTTTGGTGGCACAGCCCCCAAGCCCCTGAGAAGCAAGCTTCTGCTTTAAGATTTGTCTGTCAAAAAATAAAAATTTAAGGAGTGAAAACAATGAGCAGATTACGAAACCAAAGATTATATGTAATGGTTACGGAAGAAGAAAAAGAAGCCGTAAAGCAAAAAATGAATAAACTGGGAATGACAAACTTAGGCGAATTTGTCAGGCTTGCTTTAACGGTTAATCCTATCGTTTCCGTAGATATGAAAGGGCTTAACAAGCTCTTGTATGAACTGAACAAAATAGGCACCAACATAAACCAAATTGCCAAAGTTGCCAACACCTCAAAAAATATTTATCAGTCCGACATTGATGAAATCAAAGATTATCTCAGAAAAATCAACGGCTTTATTGAAACCGTCGGTGAAAGTCTGAACGGGGTAAGGTAATGGCATATATAAAATTAAGTCCCATTCAATCAACGGAATATTTCAGAGAAGCTGTAAGATATATTCAAAGAGCCGACAAAACAAACAGCGGCTTGTTTGTAGACAGCTATGAGTGTATTCCTCTTGCGGCGGTGGGTCAGTTTGCCTATGTAAGAAACAAAGCGGTAATGAAGAAGGGCTGCAATCTTGCGTGGCATATAAAGCAGTCATTTCTTCCCTCCGAAAACATAACTCCCGAACAGGCTCTTGAAATCGGAAAAGAATTTATGAGGAGAGCCTTTCCCAACTTCCAATACATTATTGCAACTCATACAGACAGACCTCATCTGCACAACCACATCATTTTAAATTCAGTCGATTTTGAAACCTTTCATAAGCTGCACAGCAACAGAAAATCCTATGCCCGGCTTCAGGCAATCAGCGATGATATATGTTTGAAACATAACCTAAGTGTTATCAATACCGATGGCAGTTTACAAAACCGCCATAAACTCAGAGCCGAAGCAAATGAAGTTATCAGCAATTTTTTTGAGAAGAACACAGCCTCAGACAACCTTGAAACTTTAAAAACAGAGCTTTCGGAAAAAATAAAAAGGTCGGCAAATCAAACAAATCCCGATTTAACCGACGTTATACTTAAAAATCTCGAAAGTAGTTTTGAAAAATTTCAGAACCGAGAGCAGAAGCGGCGAAAACCTCAAACCATTACCGACATCAAAAATAATTTGGAAGAAACTGTTTTTACAGCTATTGAAAAATCCTTTAACGGCAGGAAAAAATCTCACAAGGAAAGGTTAAAGGAAAACCTTAATAAAGCCATAGAAGCAGCTTCTGACTTCGGAGAATTTATATCCCTTATGCAAGAACAGGGCTATGTTGTCAAAATGAGCAATAAGGCCCTGTCTTTCAAAGATGACAGTATGAATATGTTTTTAAGAGCATCTTCAATTTCCGCAGATTATACGGAAATGATGATTAAATACCGCATTAAAAGCAACAGCAATACTCCAAACCGAGAGACACAGACTTCAAAAACCCGAACCGTATATGACAATAAAATCATAATGTGAAGCAAGCGAAAGCAGCTTCAAATGGAAATCGACCATTCTGTTTCAATGACAAGCACCTTTGAGGATTTTATTGCAGATATGAACAGAAAAGGTTATGAAGTCAAACAGGGAAAACACCTCGCTTTCAGAAATTCTAAAACCGCCATTGAATGTGATAAGCAACTCCGTTTTATACGAAGTGAATCAATAGGCTATGACTATTCGGAAGAAGCCTTGCGGTTCAGAATAGAACACAAGGAAGAATACAAGAATATTTCCGAAGCAAAGATTAAGTCTGTTATGAACGTCGGCAAGTCCGACAATGCCAATCTGAAAAGTTGGAAGAACGCTCAGAATGTCAGCATAAGAACAGCAACTACCCTGTGGGTTGTCAAAAATATTTTGGCTGAGAACTATGGCATATCTATCAAAGACTATGCCGAAAGCAAGGTCAAATTCAATGAAGCCGAACTGTTCGGAGCTTTCCTTGAAAGTTATAAAACCCAAAAGGAAATCGTCGAAAAGAAAGCTGCCGAAGTTGCCGCTGTAGATACCGAGATTGCGGAAATATCAAAATATAAAAGAGCAGTTGCAGCCTATTGGAAGTTAAAGCCAACAATAGAAAAGTACAAAGCCGAAAACACAGATGTTCACAGCTTGTCGGGAGCGGAACTTAAAGCCTACAAATCCAACACACAGAAGTGGGAATATGCCTTAAAAGTTATGAACGAAACCAAAGAGAAATATTCTCTCAGTACCTCAGAACTCAATTCCCGTCTTGATAAACTGACAGCCCGTAAAGCCGAATTACAGACTGATTTGGTCAGGCTGAAACTTCAATTTGAAAACTATGAAATTATAAAGACCAACTACCTCAGTAAAGACGGTTATGGCTTTCTATTCGATACTCCCGAAAGATTTACGGAAATCGCCCAAGCTGCGTGGAACAGCCATAAAAGGTCTTTGCCGCCTGCAAATAGAAGCACAGCAGATAAAGAAATATCAGTGGAAGAACCTAAGAAACACATCAGCCGATTTTACGGAAATTCGCTTTAAACAAAACCCATAACAAAAAGAAAGGCTCCAAACCGATTTTTACATTTCAGTTTGGAGCTTTATTGGTTATTTTCTGAAATCGGAAAAGTTTGTTTAAGTATGTATTAAGGTATCCTTAATATTAAATTGTCAACGTACAGCGAATAGAAAATAGTTTTCCGTTCACTCTATAAGGAACAATTTCGCTGTTATTTACTCCCAAAATTCCAAGAATTTTTTAAGTTTTTTAAGCCCCAGTAATATTGATTTGTTTACGGGGGTTATAGTTATTCCCTCCATTTCGGCAATGTCTTTTAAGCTCATATTAAAAAAATATCTTTCGTAAATCCGCCGAGCCTGCTTTTCTGACAAATTTTCCAAAGCGATATTAAGCCGTTCTTTTAATGCAGCAGCTTCACATATTTCACAAGGGGTCGGAATAATCATTAAACTCAACGCATTGTGTTCAATATAACTGTCATCTGTAAGGTAATAATTCGCCTTATATTTACGTTTGCGGCGGCTGTAAGCGGTCTCCTGTCGGTCTGCTTTTTCCAATGCTTCATAAACATCGTCTGATACCTCTATGAAATAATCCTGTTTATAGTAAGCGGGATAATAAACCCTCAAATTTATTTTTTCCATTAAAAAAATCCTCCAATTCGATTTGTTCGGTTTACGAAAAATCGAATTGGAGGAGAACGGCAGCAGATATGAAATTTATTATTGTTGGTGTATCTTGTTTCACATGTAAATACCCACTTATTTACAATGATGATATGAAATTTTTATCACTTATAATATGCCTGTGAGTGAAGCTAAGATACATTTTTTACTCCTTTACACAAATTGACTGAAATATGTTTCATCACGATATGCAGTATGTTTGACTTGGCAAAAATGAAATATATTGTATAATTATTTATGAGGTGAAGTATAATGCCGAAAACGGATACAATTATTCTTTTAGGTAAAGCGGTTAAATGTGCAAGGAATGAAATGGGGCTTACCCAAAAAGAAGTGGCAAAAAAGCCGATATTAACGAAAGAACCATTTTAAATATTGAAAATTATAGGGGAAACCCTACCTTGCAGATAATTTCCCCTATTTATCGTGTTTTAAAAATAGATTCAAGAGAGATTTTTGATCCTGAAAATGAAGAAAATGGTACTTCTTTTTATAAATTAAAATCCTTGCTGTCCGATTGCAGTGAAAAAGAAGCGGACATTTTATTTTCAGTATGCAATACTCTTATAATTTCTCTCAGAAAAAATGACTGCCCAACACCGAAATAAAAACCTACATACTTAAGAAAACTGCTTCCCATCACAGGATGAGGAAGCAGTCATGACTGAGGACATCTTTGGCATCTTCAACAACCATTTTGAATTGCACAACATTAATGAGAAATTCCCTTTTACACTTTGGACAGTAGAGAGGAAATCTTACCATAGCTGTGTCCTCAAATACTTTTGTTCTTGTCTTGCCTCCGCATAACGGACAATGTATCCAACGGGAGGTCTTTTCATTTTCATTCATTTAATCATACCTCACATTCAACATTTCGGCAGCTTACTCTGCGTTTCACGTCCGGCTTTGCTGCAAGTTTTTTTATTTTGTATAATTCCGCCCAGGCATAAAGGTAAGTGCCTGCTGACGGCTTTTTCTTTACTTTTTGAACACTTTGTGTATATAACAATATGACATATTGTGAATCCTAAGATAACAACGAAGAAACCGAGACAGGCATCTTTAAGTAAATAGGCAAAATCAGTTTTAAAACAAACTAAATTGCCCGCCAAATATTTAACTTCATCAACAACAAACATTATAATTGCGGCAGCTGTATATATAAGGCAAAGTATTCCGGATTTATTTGAATTATTAGGGTCAGTGCAATACCAAATATTGGCGGTTATGAGTGCCGCAAATGCAGTTATTAATAATGCCATTCCTGTCCACTCCTCGCTGTATTTTTTCGTTGTGTACCCAAAATCTGTACTTTTATTTGAAAAAGCACCTTGCATCAAATTTATTAAAAATTATTTGTTGCTGCTAAGCTATATGTGCGTTTATAATTGCTGCTGTGTACTGCTGTCAAAATTATGCAGACATACAGTCAAATCCCCTCATTACGGATTCCGCCGCAGATTTAAAAATAACACCGCTCTGTGCTGACACAACCTTTTCTTCTCAATCCCTCCTTTTCTTTTTACTGCATTGCAGAAGGTATTATTTATTCAGCCTGCGGCATTTTAAAAGCTGAATATACCAAGATAATTTTTAATGTGGTTTTTATGCAAGGTGCCGATATATAAAATGAAAACCCATAACACAGGTTCACTTTATCTTTATAAAATGTGCCGCAGCCGATAATTTCAGTCACGGCACATTTGTTTATAATAAAACAGAAACATTTGATGTCAAGCTTACCTACTAAATAAGGTGATATATGCACATTAAAGAGGAGAAATGTTTCCGTATTATTATCGCAGCAAACAAAATTTTTCTATGACAGCCCTTTATTTTCAAACTCTGCATAACCAAACTCAAAGCAAATTAACAATAATGCCGCTTGCAAGGGCAAAAACCATAATAAAAGCTATGTATAAGGCAAAGCTCTTTGCTCCCAAAACTATTTTTAAAGATCCTAAGTTGGTTATTTTTGTAGCCGGACCCGTTATCATAAAGGCGGAAGCAGAACCCATACTCATACCCGACGCAATCCACTGCTGTAAAAGAGGGATTGTTCCGCCACCGCAGGCATATAGGGGAACGCCTATTGTAGCCGCCATTAAAAGCCCGAAGCCTCTGTTGTTTACAAAGAGATTTGCAAAGGCTTCTGCCGGAACATATCTTTGGAAAAGTGCGGAAAGAAGTATGCCTATGAGAAAATAGGGACCTGTCGCCTTTATATTTCTGCCTATGTTTTTAAGAAGTCTTAAAACAGGGTTCGGGTCGGTATTGTGGCTTTCTCTTTCGGAAAAGCCTTTAAAATTAAAAAAGCTTTTGTTTCCGTAAAATATTCTTACAAGCAGACCGGCAGTCACTCCGCAGACAAAGCAGGAAATAAACCTGACACAAAGAGCGAAGTTGCCCAAAGCGGCACTGTATATTAAAAGCTGGGGATTTAAAAGTATTGAACTCATCATAAAAGCCGCAAGATAATCGTCCTTCATTCCTTTTTGTGAAAAGGAAGCGGCTATGGGGATTGTGCCGTACATACATAATGGTGAGGCTATACCCAAAAGACTTGCCGGAATTAAGCCCATTATTCCCAAATGCTTGTCCTGTATGCTTTCAAAGATTTTATGTATTTTGTCCTTTCCGAAAACGGAAATTATTGAGCCGATTACAATGCCGAATGCCCAGTAGACAAAAATCTGTCTCAGCTGTACTTCAAAATAGTACCAAACATATATAAATTCTCTTTTCAGTATATCAATTATCATTGCTTCTCTTCCTTGCTGTCGAGAAGCGGTGTTTCGTTCATACTGCCTGTTCTGTAGCCTTGTAAATCCATAGATATATATGTAAATCCGTAATTTTTAAATTCGGATATTATTTTCTCCCTTATTTCTTTTTCAATCAGCTTCTGAAAGTCTTTTTCTTCAATTTCAATTCTTGCGGTTTTGCCGTGTATTCTGACCCTTATCTGATTAAAACCCATATCAAGCAGAAGCTGTTCAGCTTTGTCTACCATGCCGAGTTTTTCTTCGTTTATTTCTTCACCGTAAACAAATCTTGAAGCAAGGCAGGCAAAGGACTGCTTATTATATGTTTTTAATCCCAATTCTTTTGAAAGCTCTCTGATTTCGGCTTTGTTAAGTCCGGCATAACGCAAAGGGCTTTTTATGCCAAGCTCCGCAACAGCCTGAAGTCCGGGGCGGTAGTCGCCGTTATCGTCTGTGTTTGAACCCTCGGCAATATTTTTGATGTTGTTTTCTTTTGCTATAGTCTGTATTTTTTTGAAAAAGCTCTTTTTTGCAAAGATAGCATCTGTTTACGGGATTATGCCTAAAGCCCTCTATTTCAAGTTCTTCCGATTTGCACACAATATGTCTTATACCCTCGTTTGCACAAAATTCCTCTGCTTCTTTTAGTTCTCTTTTGGGAAATGAGCAGGACTGTGCCGTAACCGCAATGACGTTTTCCCCTAACACATCGTGAGCTGTTTTAAGCAGAAATGTTGAATCGACACCGCTTGAAAATGCAACGGCAATACTTTCAAGACTTATAAGATAATTTTTTAACTTTTCATATTTTTCATTAAGAATCATCAGCCAAATCCTCCTCTTGTGTTATGTCGGATATAATAATGCAGGCATATGTTATAGCTGCAATAATAAGCAAAAACAAAACTGCAAGCCCGATTATAATTGTCATATGACAAATCACCGCCTTTTTATAAATAGGGAGTACCGAATACATTTTCAGCACTCCCGTACTCTTTTACTTCAATTTCTTCTGAATGCGTTTTTGATTTTATCTTCAGGGTCTTTTATACATAAAACAGCAAACCAAATCACAAGACCCAAAGCCACAACGGAAAAACCAAGATAAGAATCATTGAGCATATCGGCGGCGGCAGGTGTAAAATAGTCTGCGCCGACTTCTACGTATTCAACAACTGCATCAACAAACCACATCAAGGCAGCTCCCGTATACATAAGGCAAAGCGTTCCGAGCCTTTTTGAATTATCAAAATCTGTGCAGTACCAAACAACCGCTGTTATAACTGCCGCAAATGTTGTAATTAATAACGTCATTTCATCTCACTCCTTACAGCAGTTTCTTTCGATATTACTGTTTCTGTCTTGTGTGCTGTGTTTACAGCCATAACCATACAAGCCCAGCCGGCGGTAACAAGTGCCGCCATAGCCGTTCCCGACGTTGCCATTTCATAAAACATTTCAGCCCTGTCAGCAGCATTTACGGCATTTGTTAAGAAAGGAAACCAAGGTGTAACCTCTCCGTGCCAAATGTGTTCAAAAGCCAAAAGTGCGGAACCGCCCCAAAGCATATTGTTAAGCCAGTTTAATTTGCTTATGAAAATATTCTGCTCCTTGCCTTCTGTTTTGCGTTTATCGGCTTTTCTTTTTACAACAGTTGTTATTACAGCTTCAGCTGTAGGTATTAAAAAACAAGCCATTTTGAAACCCTCCTTTAAAAATTTAATTTAAAAAGTGCCTTGTATTGTATTTTTATAAAGATGAGAAAAAATTAATCTATGCTTACCAAATTATACGTACGGCTGCCCAAGCCTATTTTTTCAGCTTGTTCGAGAGTGTGAAGTCCGTTTCTGGATTCTATTCTTTCGATTAATGTGCCGCTTTCATCTATGTTTGTGTTGTATACAATATCAACACAAGCTTGGTCAAGTGCAACGGGGTCGGCTGATGCCAAAATTCCCACATCGTGCATATCGGGCTCTGCGGGGTTTCCGTTACAGTCACAGTCAATGGAAAGGTTGTTCATAACGCTTACATAAACAATTTTTCCGTCAAAGTAATCAACAACGCCCTTTGTAGCCTCTGCCATAGATTCAAGGAAATTATTCTGTTCACCGCCTACCCAGCTTGTTCTGCTGTTTCCCGCAGTGTGTATCCACATTTTGCCCTCTCTTGAAGCAACACCTATAGACATATTTTTAATTGCTCCGCCGAAGCCGCCCATAGTATGACCCTTAAAATGAGAAAGAGTTATCATAGAGTCATAATTTGCAAGGTGTGTTCCCACATAGTCAATGGAAATACTATCTCCGCCCTCAATGAGAATTTCCATAGAGCCTTCCTCGTCCATAATGTCCACATCGGCTATAGCTGTAAAGCCGTGATCCTCTGCAACCTGTTTGTGCATAGCTGTTTCGGAACGTGAACCGCCGTAGGCTGTGTTGCACTCAACAATAGTACCATCAACGAACTGAACCAAATCCTTTATAAGATTTGGGTCAAGGTAATTGCTTGCCGGGGGTTCGCCTGTGGAGAGCTTAATTGCCACATTTCCTTCAGGTTCAAAACCTAGCTGATTATATACAGCCATAAGTCCTTCAGATGAAATATCGCTTGTAAAATAAACCACAGGTGCGGATTCATCTGTTGTCATTGTTCCGCCTGCCGCCGATGTTACAGCTGCATCAGCCTGAGTTTCAGTTTCGGTATCTGTTGTTTCTTCCGCTTCGTCAACGCTGATTGTTATAATTTTGTTTTCGGAATTCCAGTCTACATTAAACCCGAAACCCTCGGCTATAAACCTTATCGGCAGCATTGTCCTGCCGCCGATAATTGTCGGTGCGGTATCAAGTGTTTCCTCGCTGTCATTTAAGTAAGCTGTTGTACTGTCAACAGTAAGCCTTATAACATCACCGTTATAGTGAAGCGTTGTTTCTCTTGTTTCGCTGTTCCACTCCACACTGCCTCCTACGGCTTCAATAACGGCTCTTACGGGTACAAGTGTTTTTCCGTCCATAATAACGGGGACTGTTTCGTTTTCGTCTATTGCAGTGCTTACACCGTTTACCGTAATTTCCGCATTGTCAATTTGAAGCTCTATAACAGTTTCTCCCACAGCCATCACTTCTTTTTGACTGCTTACGGAAACATACATCGTAAACATACCGCATATTACAGCTATTGCAGTAATAAAGGCAATAATTTTTTTTGTATTTTTTAAGTTGTTCTTTTGCACTTTAATAACCTCCTATCTCAAACGAATTTCAATATAATCGTCTCAATGTTATTTTTGTACAAAATTCATCTTTTTTAATACAAGGCACTGATTTATAAAATGAAAGCCTTAAATTTATGTAGGTTCACTTTATCCTAAATTGTCATATACTTCATCGGTTACGGCTTCAAGCCATTCATTCTCGGAATCTTCTCCGGGAATTTCAACCGAAATATGACTGAACCACGAATCTTCCTTTGCTCCGTGCCAGTGCTTTACTCCGGCAGGAATTGTTATAACCGTTCCGGGTTCAAGACTTACCGCCTGTTTACCGTATTCCTGATACCACCCTTTTCCGTCAACGCAGATGAGAATTTGTCCGCCACCCTTCGTTGCGTGGTGAATATGCCAATTGTTTCGGCATCCCGGTTCAAATGTTACGTTTGCTAAAAATACTCCTGCTTCGGGAGATGTAAGCAGTTTTAAATAGCTGTTTCCTATAAAATATTTTGCATATTCCACGTTAGGCTCACCTAAACCGAAAAATCCCCCGTGACATTCGCAATCACAGTCAGCGTAAACATCTTTTGCCATTCTGAAAGCTGCCCATGCATTAGGCCAGCCGGCATAAAAAGCAATGTGGGTTAAAATTTCAGACATTTCCGTTTTTGAAACACCGTTCTTTTTTGCTTCCGATATATGATAAGAAAGTGAGCTGTCAACAATCCCCTTGCTTATAAGGGCTGTTACGGTCACGATTGAACGCAGTTTAAGCGGCAGTTTATCCTCTCTCGACCATACCTCGCCAAATAAAACATCGTCATTAAGCTGTGCAAATTTAGGTGCAAATTCACCCAAAGCCTCTCTGCCTGCTGTTTGCTTTATCATAATGAAATTCCTCCTCAATTTAAATTCAGTTCTTCAAGCCACTGTATAACGGCTGCTCTTGCCTCGTCTTGACTGTTCTGTGCTGTTGTTCCTCTTATTGCAAAGCCTTCGGTCACATCGGCGCCGGGACATTTCTCGCTGATAGATGAAACGGTTGATGAAATTCCGCTGCCTTCGTTTGTGCAGAAGGGAACAATTGTTTTGCCCGTAAAATCATAGCTTTCCATAAAGGTGTAAACAGCCATAGGCATATCGCCCCACCATATAGGATATCCCAAATATATAATATCGTAATCCTCTATGCTTTCAATAGGGCTTACAAGCTCGGGGCGAGCATTTTCCTGCTTTTCCCGCTGTGCTTCTTCCGTACACTCATCATAGTTTTCGGGATAGGGGGTTGTCCTTTCGATTTTAAATAAATAGCCGCCTGTTTCTTCCGCTATCAATTCTGCTATAATTTCAGTGTTTCCTTTTTCTATAACTCCCACATTATAATTTTCATCGGCACGGGAGAAATAAGCTATCAATATATTGCCTGTTTCTTTACTATCCGAATTGCTTTCAGCAGCTTCGACCGTGTCAGCAGAGGCGATTTCATCGGTTTCCGCTGTATTTTTGGAATCCTTTGTTATTATTATATATTGATTTTCCGAATCCCACTCAACATCAAATTCAAAGTTTTCCGCAATAAATCTTATGGGCAGCATAATCCTTTCGTTTACAACCTTCGGTGCTACATCAAGCTCACTCGGAGTTTCATTAAAGTATGCCGTACTGCTGTCAATGGTAAGCCCTATTGTATTTGAGTTATATGTAAGTTCCGCTGTCTGCGTGTCGCTGTTCCAATTTATACTGCCACCTATAGCCTCAATTATTGCTCTTATGGGAACAAGAGTTCTGCCCTCGGTAATAATCGGTGCCGAATCTATTTCGGTTTCCTCTCCGTTTACAGTCATAACACTGCTGTCAATCTGCAATACCAATTCAAGTTCGGCAATATTTTCTGAATTGCTGTATGAATCTGCTGTTACTTCCGAAATTTCGTCAATGCTTGTGTTTTCTTCGGCATTTGCACAGCCCGACAAGGAAAACACAAGTATAAATGCCATAAAAAAGGATATTATTCTTTTCATATCAATCAATCTCCAATCTTTTATAATGCGGCTTTGGCAACCTGTAATTACCGCTCCTTTAAATTATATTTTTATGTACCATATCAATGTCCTCCGAATACATCAAAGTCCATTTTATCAAGATCATCGTCTATGTTTGCAATTTCCTCCGGGCTTATTATAGTTTCAGCCGAATCAAAATTTTCTTTCAGACGTTCGGGCTTGCGGCTTCCCAAAATGGGAATGATGAAAGGCTTTTTGCAAAGCATATCATATGCCTAACGGATTATATTAACCCCGTCATTGACAGACATTGCTGTTCCGCTTGCGTGGGTATTTTCCATACAGCCTAAGCCCACAGCCGAAACTTCCAAACCGCTTGCTCCGAGTTTTTTATTCATTTTACTGCACTTCCTTTGTTTTTACACAGTCATAAACCCTTTGTAATTGTAATAGTCCTGCTTTCACCATTCCATTCAACATCAAATTCAAAGCTTTCGGCTATAAAGCGTATAGGAAGCAGTGTCCTGCCGTCTATGATTGAGGGAGCAGTGTCAAGCTCGCTTGCTGTGCCGTTAAAATATGCTTCTGTGCTGTCAATGGTAAGCTCTATTGTATTTTCGATATATGTAAGCTCTGCTGTTTTTGTATCATCGTTCCAGTTTACACTGCCGCCCATAGCTTCAATTATTGCCCTTATGGGAACAAGGGTTCTTCCGTCAATAATAACCGGTGCTGTGTCAATTTCCGTTTCGATTCCGTTCACGGTCATAACCTTGCTGTCAATTTGCAAAGTCAATATAAATTCACCTGTACTCTCTTCCCATGAAGTTTCCGAAGCTGTATCAGTCTGAGTTTCCATATTATTTAAAGCACTGTTTATTGCACTCATAATATTAAGAGTTCTCGGAAAACCATTGTACGGAGTGCAAAGAAGAGCTGCCGCAAGCATTGTATCGGCTGTATTTCCTACGTTTAAATTTTGACTGACAATATCAGGCACTTCATCCTCTCTGCCGCCTTCCGCCGCCAAAACCGCAAGTTTAGCAAGGGCTTCGGCTTTTTCATTGCTTCCTTCATAGATATATGTTTCTGCGTTAATTGCCGCAGCTGTTGCGGCTATAATTATCTCTTGTGTTTCGCTGTCAAGCCAAGTATCAATATATCCCCCTGCATCATCATCTGAAAAATGCTCAATCATTTCTTCAAGCTCCTGCGAATCATCATTATATTCTTCGGCAGCATAAGTCATAATTGAAAAGGCAAAAACAGCCGCTGTTAAAATAGATATAAATTTTTTCATTTTCATCGCTCCTTTACTCTCCTGTGGAATTTACAACACGCAGTGCTTCAACAGTTTTTTCTTCACCGTTATATTCTTCGTTAAGAATTATTGCCGCTCTGAGCATATCCTTTGAGTGTCCTATATTAAGATTTCCGTTTGTATGACTGCCTAACTGCCCGCTGCAAGTTCCGTTTCCGGATATAGTGCAAAATGTTAAAAATTCTCTTGTGGAAAGCTCTAATCCGGTTCTTGTGTAAAAATCTCCGAAGCATATGCCTGAAAGATAGATTGTTTGCAGCTTGCTGCTGTCTGTCATATCATCGGTTATAGTGCCGATTTGGGGACCGAACAGTTCTCTCTGAACGGCAAGCCCATCATCATATCTTGTTTCATCTGTTACAGTTGCCTGACTTTCAACGGGAATTTCAATTTCAAGTTCTGTAAATGCTTTGTCAGCAGCCTCCGCCGCAGCAATGGCTCTTGTAAAGCCGCAGTAAGGAGCAGCATGGTAAATTGCTTCTTTAATTTCAACAGGCTCAACTCCCGCATCAACAGCAGACTTTACCTGTTCGGTGATTTTATCATAGCTTTGGTTTGCTGTCAGTATAGCAAACATTGAAAGCTGCTGTTCGGTTACGGTTAAGTTTTCGTCAATATATTCCTGACGTTCCTCGTCCGTAAGTTCTGATAAAGCCGCTGAAATTTCATCTGTATCCGTTGAAAACAGTTCATCACTTACTGCAAAGGTGTTAACGGAATTACAGAACAAAACCGCCGTTGTCAAAAAAGTTACAAATAATCTTTTCATTTCGATTCCTCCTCGTATTCTTAATAACATTCCTTAAAAATTTTCAATATTTCATCATGTGTCATTTTCCGATAGCTGCCGGAAACACAGTTGCAGGAATCTGCAATAGCTTTTAAATCTGTTTTTTCATTTACGCCAATCTGACGTAAGGATGTGGGCAGACCGACTTCCTTTATAAAATCGGCAAGGGCTTCAACTCCTGCCTCTGCAAGCTGTTCTAAGTTTTTTCCGTTAGGAGAAATTCCCCAAACCTCTGTGGCAAAGCGGCTGAATTTATATAAGCCGTCTTTATAAATATGGCGGTAATAAACAGGGTGAAGAACGGCTAAGCCTTCGCCGTGATTGCAGTCAATATAAGCTCCTAACTGATGTTCCATTTGATGACACTCAAAATCCGTTTGCTTGCCTAACTTTATAATTCTGTTTTCAGCCATTGTCGCCGCCCACATAAGATTACTTCTTGCAGTATAGTCCAGTGGGTCTTTGACTGCTTTGCGAAGATTTCTTATAACACTTCTCATAAGTGCTTCTGAAATATCGTCCGAAATATTGTCCTCATCGGGAAGGCTGAAATAGATTTCCATAATATGTGACAATGTATCAAAGCTGCCGGACACCATCTGTCTTTTGGGTACACTGTAGGTGTAGGCAGGATCCATAAGAACAAATTTTGCATTGCATTCGGTGTAATCCCTTCCTGTTTTTATTTTAAACTCTTCGTTTGTAATAACAGCTCCCCCGTTGCATTCGCTGCCTGTGCCTGCTGCTGTTACAATTATGCCCAAGGGCAAAGGCTCAAAGTCTATAACATCGGGGCTTGACCAAAAGTCTGTCCAAATGTCTCCCTCATACCGGGCGGCAAGAGCAGCAGCCTTACAGCAGTCCATAACTGAACCGCCGCCTACAGCCAAAATTAAACCAACATTGTTTTCCCTTGCTGTATTTGCCCCTTCCAAAACCTTTGCATAGGTGGGATTAGCCATTATGCCGGAAAAATCAACTGTTTTTATTCCCGCACCATCTAAAATGCCTTTAACCTCGTCATAGATTCCGTTTTTCTTAACGGAACCGCCGCCGTAAGCAAGCATAACGGTATTTCCCTCTGAAAACTTTTGAATCATTGAAAGCAAATACTCTTTAACACAACCTTCGCCAAATATGACCTTTGTAGAATTTTCAAAAATAAAGTTTTTCACTTTTATAAATCCACCTTTCTGCGAAAGGCACCGATGGGGTTATGAAA
>JAJQFB010000066.1 GCA_021201395.1 Clostridiales bacterium
CAGATTAACTTCCATGCCAAATTCCACTGTGGAATTTACTTTGGGAATTTACGCAGCCGTCAATTCCTTAATTTTTTTGATTTAATTGTTGATTTTTTGTATACAGATATGTTATAATTTTCAGCGGAGCCGAAGTGATTTTCGGCTGCATATACCCTTGAGAGAATGACGAGCGGTTTTCCTCACCTTTCCTAAATATATATGAAAGGGGGCGGTGCTTATGATTTAGCACATTTGCCTTTGGAATTATATATGGACGGGAGGCGATGTTATGGCAGAAATTATATATGACATCTATGCAGTTATATTGTTATACTGAACATCGGTGAGATTTGCAGTCAGAATAGCTTAACCAAAGTATCTTAGCTGCAACTCAGTTTAAGCTGCTGTAAATGTTCAAGGCGTTTAGTATAATTGCAGTCATTATACATATAATTTACTGCATAATCAAAAAAAGATAACCGTTCCGGAGTCCAAGCCGAACGGTTATTTGTAAAAATTCAAGTTTGGTGAGGAATATCCGCTTTGGTTATTCCCTCTTATGGTTTAATAATACCACATTATTTATGCTGTGTCAAGAAAAAATGTCAGAGGTGTTTCATATGAAGCTTCAAAGGCTTTTAAGCTATGTAAGACGGGCGGTTGATGAATATAATATGATAGAGGAGGGGGACAAAATTGCCGTAGGGGTTTCCGGCGGAAAGGATTCCCTCGCTCTTTTGACGGCTCTGAAAAACCTTGCAATATTTTACCCCAAGCATTTCAGTCTCTGCGGAGTATGTGTTGATTTGGGCTTTCAGGGAACGGATTTTTCGGGTATAGAGGCCTATTGCCGCGGGCTTGAAGTCCCTCTTTATATAAAGCACACCGACATAGGAAATATTGTATTTAATGAAAGAAAAGAGAAAAATCCCTGCTCCCTATGTTCAAAAATGAGAAAGGGAGCTTTACACGACGCCGTTAAGGAACTGGGCTTTAACAAGGTGGCTTTAGGCCACAACAGAGACGACGTTATAGAAACGTTTTTTATGAGCCTTTTCTACGAGGGCAGAATACACACCTTCAGCCCCGTTACATATTTGAGCCGAAAGGGGCTTACAAACATAAGACCCCTTGTCTATGTTCCCGAATGCGATGTAAAAGGCTTTGTGAAGCTGTACAACGTGCCTGTTTTAAAAAACAGGTGTCTTGCGGACGGAAACACAAAAAGGGAAGATATGAAGAAATTTATAAAGGACAATGTTGCGGTATATGATAATTTTGAAGAAAAGATAATGGGCGCTGTAAAAAGAGCCGGCATAGACGGGTGGTGATTTTATGGATTATTATAAGGAAGAAGAAAAGCGGAACATTGAAAGGGCAAGGGAAATAATAGAGGATCTTCCTCCTTTCTGCGGCGGTTTTTTCAGATATATAACGGAAACAACCTCCGCAAGGACACGTTTGGGCTACGCAAGGGATTTAAAGGTGTTTTTCGGCTTTCTGACAGAGCGGAACAGAGACCTTAAGGGAAAGGACATTTCCGAAATAAAGCTTGAAAATATGAATATGATAACAGCCGATGATTTGGAAGAATATTTGGAATATTTGAGTTTCTACAAAAAGAACGACAAGGGGCGTTTCAACGGCGAAAAAGGCAAAAGCCGCAAGCTTTCCGCCGTCCGCCGCCTGCTTTCCTACTTATATAAAAAGAGCAGAATAAGCCAAAACCCGGGAGAGCTTGTGGACACGCCCAAAATCCACGACAAAAGTATTTTAACTCTTGAGCCCGACGAGGTTTCGAGGCTTATTGACATAGTAAAAAGCGGCGAGGGGCTTTCTCCCAAGGAAAAGCAGTACCACGACCTTATGGCCGCAAGAGACACGGCTATTATAACCCTGCTTTTGGGGACGGGGCTGCGTGTTTCGGAGTGTGTGGGAATTAATTTAAACGACATAGATTTCAGTACAAACGGCATAAGGATAACCCGAAAGGGGGGAAACGAGGTTATAGTATATTTCGGAGCCGAGGTTGAAGAGGCTCTTTACGGCTATTTGGCGGAAAGAGAGGAGATAACTCCCCTTGAGGGCAGCGAGGACGCCCTGTTTCTTTCAATGCAGAAAAAAAGGATAGGTGTAAGGGCTGTTCAGAAGCTTGTTAAGAAATATTCAGAAATGGTGACTACACTTAAAAAAATCACCCCTCACAAGCTCCGTTCAACCTACGGCACAGCTCTCTACAGGGAGACGGGAGACATATATCTTGTGGCGGACGTCTTAGGCCACAGCGACGTAAATACTACAAAAAGGCACTATGCAAAGCAGTCTGATGCCAACAGGAGAAGGGCGGCAAACGCAGTTAAGCTGGGACGGGACAGCGATTAAGAAAACATTAAGAACTAAATAAGAAATGTTAATGATTTCAAAATTGTTACGAAATTATTACAAAAAGTCTACAAATTGGTTAAGTTTAGTGGTATAATATCAATATGTAGATTTTTTATTTTACCGAAAAACTAAATAACCGTTTCGGGATTCCGAACTTGTTTCGTCCTTGAATTTTATTATTAATTTTTGGGGGTTGAATTATTCCGTCTTTTATATTAAAATCATATTAAAGGTGGAGAAAAGTGGTTGAAAGTGGTTTAAAAGGGTGTTATAATACCTTTATAAGACCAAAATAAAACCAAATTCAATAAAACAGCAAGAAAACAGGCGGTGATTTTTATGTTTATGGGCGAATACATACATTCTATAGATAAGAAAAACCGAATAATTGTGCCTGCCAAATTCAGAGATGAGTTGGGAGAGGGCTTTGTAATGACAAGGGGCTATGACGGCTGTCTTTATGTCTTTACAAATGCCGGATATGAAGAGTTTCGCCAAAAAAACATAGGGTCTTTTTCCATAAACAACCCTAACGCCAGAAAGCTTATACGCTTTTTCACCCCCACCCCCTGCGAAGCAGACAACAACGGCAGGGTTATCATACCCGAAAGTCTGAGAAACCATGCCAAAATAGAAAAGGACATTATCTCCGTAGGCTTAAACGACCACATAGAAATTTGGGACAAAACCGCTTGGGAAGCCTATACCACCTCTGACGAGTTTATGGGCAACGAGTTTGCCGAGGGACTGTTATAATGGAATTTAAACACATATCGGTTCTCAAAAATGAAACAATAGAGGGGCTTAATATAAAGCCGGGAGGTCTTTATGTAGACGGAACCTTAGGCGGCGGAGGCCACAGCCTTGAAATTTTAAAACGGGGCGGCCGCCTCATAGGCATAGACCGAGACCGTGAGGCCATAGCCGCCGCAGAAGAAAGGCTTAGGGGCTATGAGGGAGTCAAGCTTATACACGACAATTTCTGCAGCATAAACGAAATTTTAGACAGCTTATCCGTTGATAAGGCCGACGGCTTCCTTTTGGATTTAGGGGTTTCTTCCTATCAGCTTGACAACGGGGAGAGAGGTTTCTCCTACAATACGGAAGCCCCCATGGATATGAGAATGGACAGAGAGAAAGATTTTTCGGCCTATGATGTCGTAAATTCCTACTCAGAAGCGGAGCTTTGCCGTGTTATTAAAGACTACGGCGAGGAACGCTGGGCTAAGAGAATAGCCGAATTTATTATAGAAGAAAGACAAAAAAAGCCCGTAGAGACAACTTTCGAGCTTAATACCATAATTAAGAAAGCAATACCAAAAAAGGCCCGTGAAAACGGGGGACACCCCTCAAAACGGACTTTTCAGGCAATCAGAATAGAGGTAAACAACGAGCTGGGAATAATCGAAAAGACCATAGAAGCTATGGCCGAAAGACTCGTTTCCGGCGGAAGAATTTGCATTATAACTTTCCATTCGTTGGAGGACAGAATAGTAAAAAATACATTTAAAAGGCTTGAAAATCCCTGTATCTGTCCCAGAGAGTTTCCCGTATGCGTATGCGGAAGAAAGCCTAAGCTTAAGATAATTACAAGAAGGCCCATAACGGCGGGCGAGGCTGAGCTTAAAGAGAACAACAGGGCTCACAGTGCAAAGCTTCGTATTGCCGAGAGGCTATAGAGAGAAAACCACTCAGAGGAGTTGGAAAAATGAACAGCAGATTAACGGGACGCAGGAGAACGGCCTCACGCTATTCCTCCTACAGCAGCCCCTATAACTACGGCAGCACCGCAAGGGCATATACCGCCGTTCCGACGGAGAAGCGTCGGGAGGAGCCGGAAGCAGCCCCTGCGGAAACAATAAGAATAGATGAATACGGTTTGGCTCACAGAGCGGCTCTTGTAGGCATTATGGTTTTAATGGCTGTTTTAGCTATTGCCTTTTTATGCCTTTACGGCTATAACTATCAGCTTTCCACGGATATTTCCGCCCTCCAAACGGAGCTTAACGAGCTTAAGGAGGACAATTATTATCTCGAAAACGAGTTTGATAATAACCTTAATCTTGACTATATTGAGGAAGTAGCCATAAACAAGCTGGGTATGCAGAAGCCCTCAAGTTATCAGATTAAATACATAAGTGTGCCTAAACAAAGCTACACTATCCTCTATAACACAGATGAAGAACAGGACGGCTTTTTATATCATCTTTTAAGGCTTGATTTTAAATCCGCCCTTGACGCTTTAATCAGCTCTGACTAAGGAGGAACTATTTTGGAAAGACAACAGCAAAGCGGAACGAGAAGAAGAAAAAAATCTATGCCTAAAGCAAACTACAGCGGCAGACTTAAGATTATTTTTACAATATTCATAATCTGCCTTTCTTTTGTTGGTTTTTTCAGAATATTTACTATTATATATTTCCACGGGGCCGAGTATGAGGCCAAAGCTATAAACAATCAGGTTTCCCGTATTCAGGATAAGACAATAAACGCCAACAGGGGCAACATTTATGACAGAAACAACCAGCCCCTTGCGGTCAGCAATACGGTCTATACGGTTATTCTCGATGTAAGAGTTTTAAGCGAACAGACAACACCCGTTCAAAACGAAACTCTTCAGGGTCTTAACGAAGCCTTAGGCATACCCTTAACGGAGCTACAGGAGTATCTTTCAAAAACCTCCGACGGAAGCCTTAAATATGACACAAACTGGCAGATTATACAAAAACAGGTTTCCTATGACACAGGCAAGGAAATAGAAGCAATGGGCTTAAGCTGTGTTTATCTCGAAGAGGACACTTTGAGAACCTACCCCAACGATAAGCTTGCCTCTCAGGTTATAGGCTTTATAAGAGGAGACACAAAATGGGGCCTTGAGGCCTATTATGACGATGAAATGACAGGAACCCCCGGCAGGGTTTTCAGAACCTATGAGGCCGACGATTCCATAGAAACAAGGCGTGAAGAGCCTATAAGGGGCAACAGCCTTGTAACGACCCTGGACGTTACCGTTCAGCAGTATGCCGAAAACATAGCAAAAACCGCATACACCGAATATGAAGCCCAAAACACCTCCGTTTTGGTTATGAATCCCTCAACGGGAGAGGTTCTCGCCATGGCGGCTTATCCCTCTTTCAGCCTCAACAATCCCACTGAAATTACTCAGCTTGAAAACGAGGAATATAAAGAAGAATGGGACACTGTTATGACGGACGAGGAAAAAAGCAACGCCTATAACGCGGCTTGGAAAAACTATAACATAACTTCAACCTTTGAACCCGGCTCCATTATGAAGCCCCTTGTTGTTGCTTCGGCTTTGGAAGAAGGAGCTATAAATATAAATGACAGCTTTTACTGCGGCGGTTCAAAGATAGTTGCGGATTATGAGATACACTGTCACAATGTATACGGCCACGGAACCCAGACCATAGCCGAGGTTTTGGCTCACTCCTGCAACGTAGGTATGATGGATATAGCCTACACTATGGGCATAAACAAGTTTTACAAATTCTTTAAGGATTGGGGTTTCGGCGAAATAACGGGCATAGACCTGCCTAATGAGGCAAGTGCTTCAAGCCTTATAAATTCTCTTGACGAAATGCACGTAACAGAGCTTGCGACATATTCTTTCGGTCAGGGCTTTAACTGTACTCCCATACAGATTCTTACGGCTTTTTCGGCGGTTATAAACGGCGGAAACCTTATGAAGCCCTATGTTGTTTCACAGATTCTTGACGCCGAGGGCAATGTTGTAAGCGAAACGGAGCCTACGGTTGTAAGAAAGGTTATTTCAGAGGAAACATCCGACTGGATGAGGGAAAACCTCCAGAGTGTTCTTGAGGGAGACGGAACAGGCGTTAAGGCCAGAGTAGACGGCTACGCCATAGGCGGTAAAACGGGAACGGCGGAGCAGGGCGCCAGAGACGGCACTCAGTGGGTCTGCGACTTTATAGCCTATCTCCCCATAGAAGATCCCCAGCTTATATGTATGGTGACAATAGACCGTTCAGCCTACGGCGACGGTGCTTCGCCTGCGCCCCAGATGCAGGAGCTGCTTATTGACCTTATAAATACATACAACATTTCCGCCGAGGACGATACCTATGAGGTTCAGGGTATCGAAACAGGCGATATACTCTTAGGCGATTACACGGGCTACAGCCTTGAAAACGCTATTTCACAGCTTAACAGCTTAGGCCTTGACTATGAAATTATAGGCGACAGCGGCGACACTATTTTAAGACAGTTCCCTGTTGGAGACACTACGGTAGACAGCTCCACAAAGGTTCTTTTGTATATAACCATAGGCGATGGCAGCACCAACCTACAGGAGGTTCCCGACCTTTCCGGCTTAACCACCGAACAGGCACAGCAGGCAGCCTCGGCCTTAGGCTTTGAAATTCTGATAGAAAACACCAACGCAGACTTTGAAGAAAGCTCCTCCGGTTCGGGAAGCACTTCTTCCGCTTCGGCAGACCAAACAGAAGCGGTCACGGAGGAAACGGAAGCGGCGGACACAGCGGAAAGCGACTCTAAGGCGGAGGGCGTTAAAACAGTCTACAGACAGTCACCCTCGGCAGGGACAAAGGTTCCCTCGGGGACGACCATAAAGGTTAAGCTGGAGTAGGTAAGAGTAGTGGGTCAGCTCTTTATTCGGGCGTGCCTCCCCTTGAAAGGGGAAGCATAATTTACCCTTTTTGAGAATATACTTTTTACAGGAAGTATAGAAAAAGGGGCAGGGGAGTTGTTCAGAGCGTCTATTGTTGAGAAGAAGCGGTTATTTTTCGGACTTTGTCTGTTTGAGCTTTTGCTTTTCCTTTTAATAGGAAGGGTGTTTTACATACAGTTTTTTATGGGGGAAAAGCTTCAGGCTTTGGCCTATGAACAGCAGACACGGGACAGACTTATTAAGGCAGTCAGGGGAACCATAACCGACAGGAACGGTACTCCCCTTGCGGAAAACGAAACGGCTTATTCCGTAAGCGTCATTCACGCCCAAATAAAAGACCCCGAAGAAACGGCAAAGAGCCTTTCCGAGGTTTTAGGGCTTGAATATGGGGATGTTTTAAAGAAAATAAATAAAAATACAGCCCTTGAGAGAATAAAGACAAAGGCTGAGCCTGAGGAGGCCGAGAAAATAAGAAATTTAGGCCTTGAGGGGGTTGCCGTTGACGAGGACGTAAAAAGGATTTATCCTTTCGGGAGCCTTGCCTGCCGGGTTATAGGCTTTGTGGGAAAGGACAATCAGGGGATTATAGGCCTTGAGGCCAAATATGACGAATATTTAGAGGGCAGTCAGGGGAAGATACTGACAGAAACAGACGCCGCAGGCCAAGAGCTTAACTTCGGCGTAAAGACAAGAAATGCCCCCGAAAACGGAAAGACACTTGTTACAACACTTGATGTAAATATACAAAAATACGCAGAACAGCTTCTTGAAAATGCCGTTGAAGCGAAGAGTGCCGAAAGAGGGGCGGTTATAGTTATGAACCCCCAAAACGGCGAAATCTACGCTATGGCAGGAAAGCCCGACTTTGACCTAAGCGACCCCTTTACAATAAACGATGAGGAGCTTCAAAGCCTTTGGGGCGGTCTTTCTCAGGAAGAAAAAACAATTATCTCAACTCTATGTGGAGAAATTTCAGTATAAACGATACCTACGAGCCGGGCTCTACCTTTAAAATAGTTACTTCCTCCGCAGGCCTTGAAGAGGGCGTTGTCACTCCCGATGATACCTTTGACTGCAACGGAGGAAGAGAGGTAGGAGGACGGTATATAAAGTGCTGGCGATCCCCCAGAACCCACGGCACGGAAACCTTTGTTGAGGGCGTTCAAAACAGCTGCAACCCCGTTTTTATGGATGTAGCCGCAAGGCTCGGGGCCGACAGGTTTTATGAATATATGATAAAATTCGGCTTTGATAAAAAAACGGGCATAGACCTGCCCGGTGAAGCCGTGGGAATAATGCACAAAAAGGAAAATATAGGCCCTGTAGAGCTGGCCACAATGAGCTTCGGCCAGACCTTTCAGATAACTCCCTTACAGCTTTTGAGGGCGGCCTCTTCCATAGTAAACGGAGGCAGGCTTATAACTCCCCATGTGGGAAAGGAAATTCTGAACGAGGACGGCAGTCTTTATGAGACTCTCGACTTCTCAAACGATGAAAGAAGCATATCCAAAGAAACCTCAGACACAATGAGGCAGATTTTGGAGTCCGTTGTCTATGCGGGAACGGGAAACAAGGCCTATATTCCCGGCTACAGAATAGGGGGCAAAACCGCCACAAGCGAGAAGCTTCCCAGAGGAAACGGCAAGTATATAGCCTCCTTTATGGCGTTTGCACCTGCCGAAAATCCCGGGCTTATAGCTTTGGTTCTTATAGACGAGCCTCAGGGGGTATACTACGGCGGTCAGGTGGCCGGGCCTGTTATGAAAGAGCTTTTGGCTATGGCTCTGCCCTATATAGGCATAGAACCCGAATATAACGAGGAGGAGCTTTCCAAAGAGGAAATTGCTCCCTATGAGGTGGGGGATTACCGGGGCAGAGACGTTAAAGAGGTAAAAGCTGAGCTTGAAAAAGCCGGAATGACTGTTGAAATTTCCGGCGAGGGCGACAGGGTTAAGAATCAGTTTCCCCTTGCAGGGGAGAAAATATATATAAACAGTAAGGTTACGCTATACACATAAAAAATCGGTCAAACAAGGAGGGGTTTTGATGAAGCTTAAAGAGGTGTTGAAAAATCTTGAATATGAGGTGCTTTCGGGGAGTGCGGACGCGGAAATCGAAGCCATAACAATAGATTCCCGAAAGGTAAAGAAGAATACCCTCTTTGTAGCCATAGAGGGCTTTACGGTAGACGGCCACAGGTTTATTCCCTCGGCGGTTAAAGACGGGGCTTCTGCGGTTATCTGCACCCGTCCCCTGCCCGAATACGACAAAAACGCCGCATACATAAGGGTCAAAAATTCCCGTTTTGTACTGGGCTACTGCGCAAAAAATTTCTATAAAAACCCAACCGGAGATATGAATGTTATAGGCGTAACGGGAACAAACGGCAAAACAAGCACAACCTACTTCCTTGAAGAAATTTTAAAGGAGGATAACCGCAAAACAGGTGTTATAGGCACTGTGGAAATAAGAGCAAACGGAGAGCATCTTGACTATAAGCTTCCCACAAGCACCACCCCCGACACAATAGAGCTTAACACCATTCTCTGCAATATGAAAGAGAGAGGCTGTACCGATGTAGCTATGGAGGTAAGCTCCCACGGCTTACAGCTTTACAAGGTTGACGGCGTTGAGTTTCAGGTTGGTGTTTTTACAAACCTTACTCAGGATCATCTTGATCTCCACGGCACAATGGAAAACTATCTAAAGGCCAAAGCAAGGCTTTTTAAGATGTGCCGTGTGGGAGTTATAAACGCAGACGACAGCTATTCCGAGAAAATAAGAGCTCTTTCCTCCTGTAGGATTGTTACCTACGGAATTAAGAGGGACTGCGACATTAAGGCGGCCAATATAGAATATAAACAGGACAGAGTTATTTTCGATGTCCTTTACAAGGGCGAAAGCCATAACGTAACTCTTATGATTCCGGGGCAGTTCAGTGTATACAATGCTCTCGCTGCCATAGGGGGCGCCCTCTGTTCCGGCGTTGCTATGGAGACTGTTATTGAGGCCTTGGGTAATATAAAGGGTGTTCCCGGAAGAATCCAAAACGTAGCCTCAGGCAGAGACTTCGGTGTTTTCGTAGACTATGCCCATACTCCCGACGGTGTTCTCAACATTATAAATGCCGTAAGAGAGTTTACCCGGGGCAGGGTTATAACGGTTTTCGGCTGCGGCGGTGACAGAGACAGAACAAAACGCCCCATTATGGGTGAAATTTCAGCCCGTCTTTCCGACTATTCCATAATAACCTCGGATAACCCCAGAACAGAGGAACCCATGGATATTATAAAGGAAATAGAAGCGGGAGTTAAGCCCCTTACGGATAAATATGAAATTTCAGTTTCCCGAAAGGACGCCATCTACAGAGCAATAGAAATGGCAAAACCGGGAGATTCCGTTATTATAGCCGGAAAGGGTCACGAGGACTATGAAATTTTTAAGGACAAAACAATACATTTTGACGACGCCGAGGTGGCAAGAGAAGCCCTCGGAATAAAGGCATAAAAGGCATATAATATGAAAAAACTGACCTTAAGAGAAATCGGGGAAAGCACAGGGGGAAAGCTTTTTAACACAGACGGCTCCCTTGAAATCTCCCGAATTTCAACAGACAGCAGGAAAATTGATAATAATACCCTTTTTATCCCCCTTATAGGGGAGCGGTTCGATGCCCACAAATTTATAGGCGATGTTGTGAAAAAGGGGACGGCGGCCTTTATATCCGACAGAAAGGTTGATACAAAAGCCCCCTATGTTTTAGTTGATGACACAACAAAGGCCTTAGGGGACATTGCCGCCTATTATAGGTCGCTTTTCGATATTCCCGTAATAGGAATAACCGGAAGTACAGGCAAAACAACCACAAAGGAGCTTACGGCGGCTGTTCTTTCCGCAAAATATAAGGTGGTAAAAACAGAGGGGAATTTTAATAACCACATAGGCCTGCCCCTGACGGTTTTCAATATAGATGAAACAACAGAGGCGGCCGTTATTGAAATGGGAATGAACCATTTCGGAGAAATAAGCTATTTAGGCAAAATCGCAAAGCCCGACGCCGCTTTAATTACAAATATAGGTGTTTCTCATATAGAATATTTGGAAAGCAGAGAGGGCATTTTAAAGGCTAAATGTGAGATTTTTGAAAGCCTTAAAGAGGGCGGAGCAAAAATATTAAACGGTGAGTGTGATATGCTCTCCACATTAAGGGGCAAAGAGGAAAACACCTGCTTTTACGGCTTTGACGGCGGAAGCTGCGACGTTTATGCCAAAGACATAGAATATGTAAGCCTCAGGGAAACAAGGTTTACCGCCGTTATAAAGGGGGAGGAAATTAAGCTGACACTTAAGGACGCCCCCGGAAAGCATATGGTTTTAAATGCCTTAGGCGCCGCAACGGCAGGCTCTTATTTCGGCCTTTCCCCCGAAGAAATTCAAAAGGGAATATCCTCTTTTACGCCGGGCGACAAAAGGCTTAATATAATAGAAACAGAACGCTACACACTCATAAACGATACCTACAACGCTAACCCTCAGTCCGTCAAGGCAGGCATAGACGTTATAGCCCCCTTGCAGGGCAGAAGCGCCGCTGTATTGGGCGAAATGCTCGAATTAGGAGAGAACTCCCCCGAATATCACAGGGAGGTAGGCGAGTATGCCGCCAAATCAGGCATTGATGTTATTGTGGGAATAGGAAACGAAAATGTTATGCAGCTTACCTTAGGGGCTTCCTTCGGCGGAGCCAAAAAGGTTTTTTACTATGAAAACAAAGAGGATTTCTATAAGAATATAAAGAAAATCCTCAAAAAGAACGATACCGTACTTATAAAAGCCTCAAGAGGTGCCAAATTCGAAGAAATAACGGAGAAATTAAACCATGGATGAAAATATGACAAGGGCAATTTACGCTATACTCATAGCATTTATATTCAACATAATACTCTGCCCCGTAATTATACCGCTTTTGAGAAAGCTTAAATTCGGACAGAACGTAAGAGACGACGGCCCCGAAACCCATCTCGTCAAGGCGGGCACCCCTACAATGGGGGGAATAATGATACTTTTGAGTATGTTTATTGCCTCTCTTTTCTTTATAAAGGGGAATTACGACGGCATAATGGTTCTTTTTATGACTTTGGGCTACGGAATTATAGGCTTTATCGACGACTACATAAAGGTGGTTAAAAAGCGTTCCCTCGGCTTAAGAGTATGGCAGAAGCTTGTTATGCAGTTTATTGTTACGGGCATATTCATATATTACATTTACGCTTATACAGACATAGGCACGGAGATATATGTTCCCTTTATGAGAGGCTTTACCGTTGACATAGGTGTTTTGTTTATACCTTTCGTCCTCTGCGTTGTTTTGGGAACGGTAAACGCCGTAAACTTAACAGACGGCCTTGACGGCCTTGCAAGCGGCGTCACTGTTCTGGCAACACTTTTCTTTATGTTTATAGCCTACGGAGCGGAAAGCGGCGTTCTGCCTGTTGCGGGGGCGGCTGTAGGCTCTCTTTTGGGCTTTTTGCTCTTTAATTCATACCCGGCAAAAGTTTTTATGGGGGACACGGGTTCTCTTGCCTTAGGGGGCTTTATAGCGGCTATGGCTGTTTTGTTTAAGCTGCCCCTGTTTTTGCTTATCGTGGGCATAATTTACGTCTGCGAGGCTGTTTCCGTTATTTTACAGGTAGGCTTTTTTAAGCTGACCCACGGAAAGAGAATATTCAAAATGGCCCCTCTTCACCATCACTTTGAAAAATGCGGATACAGAGAAACAAAGGTTGTGTCGGCTTTTTATATAGTTACTGCCATAGGCGTTCTTGTGGGCTTTATAGCCGCAAGGGGCATATATTAACGGAGGTTTTCACTATGGATTATAAGGGAAAAAGGGCTCTTGTCTGCGGTATGGCAAGAAGCGGAATTTCCGCTGCCCTGCTTTTAAAAAGCTTAGGAGCGGAGGTCATTTTGCAGGACAAAAAGACAAGGGAAGAGCTTACGGCGGATTTTGACGCCCTTAAGGGAATAAACTTTCTTTTAGGCAAAAACCCCGATGATATTATAGCTGAACAGGACGCTGTTGTTTTAAGCCCCGGCATACCCACAAGGCTTGATTTTATAAAAAAGGCAAGGGAGCTTAATATTCCCGTTATTTCCGAAGTGGAGCTTGCTTCGCAAATTTGCAAAGCCCCTATTATCGCCATAACGGGTACAAACGGAAAAACAACCACAACCGCCCTTACAGGTGAAATTTTCTCCAAAAAATATAAAACAGAGGTTTTGGGAAATATAGGCATACCTTTCTCCGATAAAGCCGCCTCACTGACATCTGAGGACAGAGTTGTTATAGAAAATTCCAGCTTCCAGCTTGAAACTGTAGACACCTATAAGCCCCTCTGCGCCGCCGTTTTAAACATAACCCCCGACCATCTCGACAGACACGGCAGTTTACAGGGCTATATAGAGGCAAAGGAAAACATATTTAAGAATATGGACTCTGAAAACTATCTCATTTTAAATTTTGAGGACGAAGCAGCAAAGGCAATGGCGCAAAAAACAAAGACCAAGGTATTTTGGTTTTCCTCAAAGAGAGAGCTTTCCGAGGGAATATGGTGCGACGATAAGAGCATATATGTAAACATATTGGGCGTTTCGGGCAAGGTTATTGATTTAGACGAAATGAATATAGTGGGTACTCACAACGCAGAAAACGCAATGGCGGCTATAGTCCTTGCCCTCTGCGGCGGAATTGACATTGAGGACATAAGAAAGACCTTAAGAGAGTTTAAGGCCGTTGAACACAGAATAGAGTTTGTATGCAGCAGAAAGGGCGTAACCTACTATAACGACAGCAAGGGAACAAACCCGGACGCAGCCATAAAGGCCGTTCAGGCTATGAAAGGGCCTACCCTCTTAATAGGGGGCGGCTATGGCAAGGGCTCTGATTTTAAAGAGTGGGTGGCCTCCTTTAAAGGCAGGGTTAAATATCTCGCCCTTATTGGGGTAACGAAAGAGGCCGTAAAGGCGGAATGTGACAGACAGGGCTTTAAGGCCTATGAGCTTTTCGACACCTTTGAGGGAGCCGTTAAAAGCTGTATGGACAAAGCGGAAGCCGGAGACTGCGTTTTGCTTTCCCCTGCCTGCGCAAGCTGGGATATGTTTTCCGATTATGAACAAAGAGGCAGAATTTTTAAGGATATTGTCAGGAGTTGAGGTTTTTGAGAGAAACAGCCATTTCCACACGTTCAGCGCCGAGCCGCCGAAGCCGCTCCGCCCAAACGCCTAAAAATGAAAACAAAAGCGAAGCAAAGCTTATCATAGGCTCTGTTGACTTTATAATTCTCTTTGTTATAATTCTTCTTGTAATAATCGGAACAATTATGATATTTTCCGCAAGCTACTATACCGCAGGAAACAGCGACAGCTTTAATAACGACATATATTATTTCCTTAAAAGGCACCTTCGCTATCTTCTGGCAGGTATTGTAATTATGATATTTTTATGTAATTTTAACTACAGACATATAAAAAGCTTTACCCCCTTAGCCTACTGGGCTTCTATAGCCTGTCTTATACTGGTTCTTTTTGTGGGAACGGAGATAAACGGCGCCAAAAGGTGGCTGTGGTTTTTCCAGCCCTCAGAGGTGGCTAAATTAGTCCTTATACTTTACCTTTCCTCCTACATAGACGAAAACAAAGGCATACTTAACGACCCGCGGGGTTTTATACGCTGTATAGGCATAATAGCCCTGCCTACGGGGCTTATAGCCCTCGAAAACCTGAGTACGGCTGTTGTTGCCTTTGCCATAGGTATGGGCGTATTGTTTATAGGTACGCCTAACAAGCGGTTCTTCCTGCCCTTTATACCCTTAGGGGGAATAGGCCTTGTTGCCGGAATTTTTGCAGCCTCTTTCAGAATGGAGAGAATTTATGCCTGGCTTGACCCATTTGAATATGCTATGGACAAGGGCTATCAGGCGGTTCAGTCATTTTACGCCATAGCCTCAGGGGGCTTTTTGGGCTTAGGCTTAGGCCACAGCCGCCAAAAATTAGGCTACATACCCGAAGCCCACAACGACATCATATTTTCCATATTGTGCGAAGAGCTGGGCTTTTTTGGGGCGGCTATAGTTATTATTCTTTTTATGATACTTATCTGGCGTGTTGTCAGGTGTGCTATGCTGGCGGACACGGAATTCGGTGTTCTTTCCGCCGGGGGCATAATAGTAATGATAGGCATACAGGTTATAATGAACATAGCCGTTGTTACAAACACAATGCCCAACACGGGTATACCTCTGCCTTTTATAAGCTACGGAGGAACATCTCTTATAGTTATGCTTACGGCAATGGGCATAGTTTTAAACATTTCAAAGTATCAGAAAATAAGATGAATTACATATTCAGCCGGCTGTCTGCGCCGGCTGTTTCTGTAAAAGGAGGGCTGTATAAATGAAATTCAAAAGATGTCTAACCGCTTCGGTTTTTATAATGCTTTTATTCTCCGTAAGCTGTTTCGGTTATGTTTTACCCGATTTAAGCGATTTCGGAGCAGTCACAGAGGACAATGATGAAAACGTCGGCATAGCCTTGACAGAGCTTTCGGCTCTCAGCGACATAATAGAGGTAAAGACACTGTACAGAAATGATGAGGGTTGTGTAAAAGCTCTTGTCTTTGAAGAAACCGAGAGCATAGACGGCTTAGAGCTTCAAATAAACGGAATCTCCCACACAGTAACGGCTTCCCCCAATTCAAGCGGCTTAGTCTGTGAATATTTTGATGAGGACATAGAAATAGGAAACACAGCCGAGCTTACATTTATATACGGCAGTGATTCCTATACACTTGCCGCAGATCCTGCAGACATTGTTACAACAGATGAAGAATGGGAGCTTAAGGGAAATACGCTTATTGCATATAACGGTGATGGCGGCGATATAACCGTTCCCAATTTCTATGATAACACGGTTGTTCTGTCCTTAGGGGGCAATATTGCCTATGACGAAGATGGCAATGCCGTAAGCTATATAAATATTTTAAACGGCGACACCGAAACGGAAATAACCTCCGCTGAAATAAGCGAGGGGATTTTAAACATATACCCCTATGCTTTTTACAATATGGAAGCCTTTGAGGAGGTTTACCTGCCTGAAAGTCTTGAAAAAATTTATGCCGGGGGCTTTGCCTGTTCCGGAATAACTTCCATAGACTTTCCCGACGGGCTTAATACAATAGATTCCTATGCCTTTTATCAGTGCAGCGCCCTTTCCGGGGATATTACAATTCCCTCAGGGGCGACGGCAATAGGCTGCGCAGCCTTTTATAACTGCCCCAATTTAAAAGGAACCTTGACCTTAAGCGAGGGTGTGGAGGAAATAGGAGACCTTGCTTTCGGCTCAAGCGGAACCGTAAAGGAGGATTTCACAGCCCTTGTTCTCCCCGACAGTCTTAAGAAAATAGGCCCCTATGCCTTTCAATACTGTACTTCAATAACAACAATCTCCCTGCCTGAGGGGCTTGAAACAATTTCCGACGGAGCCTTTGACCATATGACAGGCTTAACAGACACCGTAATGACCATACCCTCTACTGTAGCGACCATAGGCGGCGACTACAATGTAGACGAAAACACAGGCTACGGCGGCCACGTCTTTTATGATGTGGGCAAAAACGAAAGTTTTACGGAATTTACGGTAACAGAGGGAAACGAGTATTTCACGGCGGAGGACGGCGTGCTTTATACTGCGGATATGACAAGAATGGTAGGCTATCCGAGAGGGAAAACAGACACAAGCTTTGAAATCCCCGAGGGCATAACCCTTATAGACGAGCTGGCCTTTTCGAGAGCCGCTTATCTTGAAACCGTAATTCTGCCCGACAGCTACGAAATAACAACGGAAATTCCCGAAAATATACTGAATGAGGATAACGGAAACAGTCTTGCTATAGCTCTCTATCTTTATACGGCGGTAAAAGACGTTGAAGTAAAGGACACAAACTCCAATTACCGCTCCGAAAACGGCATTGTTTACTCTGAGGATATGAAAACACTGTGGTACGTTCCCTCCGCTTATGATGAGGATATAGTAATATCCGAGGGCTGTGAAATAATGGAAAGCGGCAGTCTTTACACCAAAAACAGCAATAAAGTAAATATAACAATCCCCTCTTCCGTTTATGAAATTGACGATAATGCACTTGATGTTTTAAACGAATACTTTGCGGGACTTATAACCTTAGAGGAAAGTATTTACTACGAGCTTGACAGCGAGGAGAAAATTGCCGAAATTTCCTATATTGCCGGAGATGTGAATACAGACGGGGAAATCAATGCTGCCCGATGCCGCCTTGATTTTGAAATATTCTTCGGGTATTTCTTCGGGCGGTGACCTTAACAAAAAAGCCGCCGATTTTAACGGCGACGGCCTTATAAATATTTTGGACTCAATAGCCGTTCTTTCCGAAATCTCCGCTTAAGTCGGGTTCCGCCTGTTTTTTCAAGAAATACAAAATTTTTCTGTTATTAATAAATTTTTTTATTACGGCGAAATTACAGAATAATATAAATTAGGTTTAAGCACAAATTCCCGAAGTGAAAAGTTTATTTCCGCTTCAGGGGAACAGAAGCGGACGGTCAGTCTCACGACAAACCTCCGCTTCTGTAAAAACTGCACGCAGTATTACACTTTACCAATTCAAAATTAATTCAAAAATTTAATTCAAAGTTATCACGGCAGAATCATGGATTTTTACAGAAATGTTACAGAAAGGTTTTAATTACCT
>JAJQFB010000114.1 GCA_021201395.1 Clostridiales bacterium
AACCATCATTTATTCAAGTATTATTCGCAGATTTTAACCGGGAAAGTTGAGTAAAATTTTATTAAATTGAAATAAAATGAAAGAATTTTCTTTGTAGATTTTGCGAATTGAAAGTTTTTTCATAAAGTTTTATACTTATATCACAGTAAGGGAACGGTATATCAAAAGCCCTTGCAAAAAATATTTTGTACAGGAGGAGTAAACATATGAAAATTGGATTTATCGGCTTGGGAATCATGGGTAAGCCCATGAGCAAAAACTTAGTAAAGGCAGGCTATGAGCCGGTTGTTTTTGATTTCAACAAGGCTGCTGTAGAGGAGCTTGTTGCTCTGGGAGCAAAGGCGGCGGAAGCGGCGCCGAGGTTGCTGAGGAATGTGAAACTATCATTACAATGCTTCCCAACTCACTCCACGTTAGGTCGGCGGCTTTAGGTGCAAACGGCATTGCCGACGGAGCAAAGCCCGGCGCGGTTATAATCGATATGAGCTCTATTGACCCCGTTGAATCAAAGAAGATAAGCGAGGATTTGGCTGCAAAGGGAATCGAGCTTATGGATGCTCCCGTTTCAGGCGGCGAGCCTAAGGCTATCGACGGTACACTTTCCGTTATGGTAGGCGGAAACAAGGCTACTTTCGATAAGTATTATGACTTTTTTATGGTTATGGCAGGCTCTGTAGTATATGTAGGCGAAATCGGTTCCGGAAACATTGCAAAGCTTGCTAACCGGATGATAGTTGCAGTCAACATAGCCGCTGTTTCAGAGGCTCTTACGTTTGCTAAGAAAGCAGGTACTTCACCTGAGCTTGTTTATCAGGCAATCAGAGGCGGTCTTGCAGGCTCAACGGTTATGGATGCTAAGGCTCCTATGATGCTTTCGAGAAACTTCAAGCCCGGCTTCAGAATTGAGCTTCATATTAAAGACCTTACAAACGCACTTAATGCAGCTCATTCAATCAACGCTTATGCGCCTCTTACAGCCCGGCTTATGGAAATTATGCAGACATTAAAGGCAGACGGCTATGAGAAAGAGGATCACTCAAGCATTGCAAAATTCTACGAAAAGCTTTCAAAGGTAACGATTGAGGGTTAAATTGAGGGTTAATCTAATCCCAAAAAGCAATAAAAGGAGAGGATTTTTATGAATACTGATTTTATTAAGGGAATTATAGTTCCCATACTTACAGCTATAGATGAAAATGAAGTTATAAACGAAAAGGAAATGAGAACTCAGGTTGACTTCGTAATCGAGGGCGGAGTTTTATAAGGAGGTTAGGTTATGAAGTTTATGTTTGCTTCTGACTCCTTTAAAGGAAGTTTAACATCTTCACAAATAAGAAGCCTGCTTGAAAAAGCTTCCAAAAAAGTTTTTCCCGACTGCGAAACCACAGGCGTCTCCGTTGCCGACGGCGGCGAGGGCACTGTGGAAGCGGTTATAGAAGCTATGAAGGGCAGCCAGGTTAATATAGATGTAAAAGGCCCCCTTTTTGAGGAAGAAAAGGCTTTTTACGGTGTTTACGGAAACTCCGCAATTATTGAAATGGCTGCGGCTTCCGGCTTACCTATGGTTCCATCGGAGCAAAAAAATCCCCTAAATACAACTTCCTACGGAACAGGCCAGCTTATTGCCGATGCTTTAAACAAGGGCTACAGACAAATAGCCGCAGCCCTTGGGGGAAGCGCCACAAATGATGGGGGAATCGGGGCTATGACGGCCTTGGGCGTTAAGTTTTTGGATAAGGACGGAAATGTACTTAAGGGCGTCGGTGAAGATTTAATCAAAATAAAGGATATTGACATATCGGGTATTCACCCGGAAATAAAGAACACCGAATTTACGATTATGTGCGATGTTACAAATCCATTAACAGGCAGCGAGGGCGCAACCTATACCTTCGGCCCCCAAAAGGGAGCAGGGGAGGAGGAGCTTAAGGTTCTCGAAGCCGGGATGATTAACTACGCAAGGGTAATCGAAGAAAAATTCGGCATAGACGCAGACCACGTTCCCGGTGCCGGAGCGGCAGGGGGCTTGGGGGCGGCGTTTATGACATTCCTAAACGCAAAGCCCAAATCGGGCATTACAACGGTTTTGGACATTATAGGCTTTAAGGAGCTTATAAAGGACTGCGACCTTATTGTAACCGGCGAGGGAAAAATAGACTGGCAGTCGGCCTACGGCAAGGTTCCGGCAGGAATAGGCGCCTGCGGGCTTGAGAGAGGTATTCCCGTTGTGGCTATAGTAGGCGGTATGGGAGTAAGAGCCGAAGAAATGTATAATTTCGGCATAGACAGCATTATCCCCACAATAAACGGAGTAATGGACTTAGACGAAGCCGTGGAAAGAGCCGAAGAGCTTTACCTAAGTGCAGCAGAACGTATGTTCAGAATGTTAAAAGCCGGTATGAAGTTAAAGTAAAAAAAGCCGTCAGCCTCCCCTTTTAAGGTGAGGGGAACCGCCGCCATAGGCGATGGTGGAAGGGTACTTTCGGAACCATGCCCGAAATTAACGCATAGGCGGCGACTGAGGGGTACTGAAAATCGGCACGCCCTTATTTAACGGCACTAAAGTAAAATAATCATGGAGGTATACTTTAACGCACTCTGTTTTTTTACGGAAAGTTTTTTGATTTTTATGCTGACTTTTGTATAAAAAATGTGTATAATAAGTATGTGAAATTTTTTATTGTTGCTATGATTATTAAAGTATACTTTAATGGGAATTATACTAAACGCTTTAAACATTTACAGTAACTTAAGCTGAATAAGTTTGGTGTGAAATTATTTTTACACGTTAATTTGGGAAGTTCGTTCGGTGATAAGACTGTTTTCGCATCCGGCTATTATCGTGATGGAGACAATGAATCCTGTACATTGTGGACTACTAATCTAAATTATGCCATTTTGAAAGACAGCAGTGGAAATCTGATTGAAGTTAGAAAACATGGTGATGGCAATTTAGTTATTGATAACAGGAGCAATTTGTATCGCCCATGGTAGTTCTAATTGATATTATTACTTTACATTGTTAAAGCCGAATAAGACATTGTAATATATACAGCAATTGAAAACTTTCTGTCGGATCGATCATTTATATTAATTGTTGATTTAAATTGTAAAAAGGATAGAAAACAAGATTAATGACCTGTTTTCTATCCTTTTAATTTTGTGATAATCTTGAATTGCTGTTTTATAATAAATGAGCTGGTATAACCACAATGAATGTGTGACACAGCTCCGATCCGTGGTTTAAGCTCCGCAGACAGGAAATGCTTACTCCCGAAAGAATCGTTGAGCAGGCGCAGGTTTTAAACGAAAAGTACGGCTTTAAAAACTTTAAGCTTAAGGGCGGAGTTTCAAAGGGTTCGGAGGAAATGGAAGCCGTAAGAGCCTTAAAAAAGGCCTTTCCCAACGGAAGAATCAATATCGACCCCAACGGAGCCCGGAATCTAAACGAGGCTATCGAAATCTGCAAGCCTATGGAGGGAATTTTAACCTACATAGAGAACTCCTGAGGCAGGCTATTCAAGCAGAGAGGTTATGGCTGAGTTTAAAAACGCCGTAAATCTGCCTGCAGCCACAAATATGATAACTGCGGACTGGCGGCAGTTCTATCATGCGGCGGCTTTAAAGTCTGTTGACATTGTTCTTGCCGACCCTCATTTCCGGGGCTTCGGCGGAAGCATACGTATGGCTCAGATTTTAAATGACTGGGGTCTTACCCGGGGCTCCCATTCAAACAACCACTTCGACATTACACTTACGGCGTTCGCCCACACGGCGGCGGCTGCACCCGGAAAGCCTACGGCTCTTGATACCCACCGGATTTGGCAGGACTGACAGAACCTCTTAAAGGATACTCCCCAAATTGCGGACGGATATTTACAGGTTCCCGAAAAGGCAGGCATGGGTATAACTATCGATATGGATAAGGTTATGGAAGCAAATGCACCTTATAACAAGCTGCCCTCCCATGACAGAAACGACGCCGCGGCTATGCAGTATTTAATCCCCAACTGGGTCTATGACTGCAACAAGCCGGCGCTTGTAAGGTAATATATAAAGAGGAAGAATATTAAAATAATAAAAACAATTCAAAAAGCAATTCAAAATATAAAAAGTGTTTTAACGACAGATTGACTTTTTCGGAATAATTCTATATAATAAGAGAGTATCAGCAGTGCGGTATTATCCGCAAATAAATTTTAAGGGATAAAATATGATATGAATGATATAAATGATATAAACGTCACGGCAAAGGATATTTACTCTCAGGCTCCTTTGAGGGAACCTGAACGGCAGCTTTATTTTATAGAAAGGTGCAGGGAGTTTGTTTTAAAAATAAGACCCGAGGGAAAGCCTCTTATGCTTGTAAATACTTTCGGCTGCCAGATGAACGCCCACGATTCGGAAAAGCTTAAGGGTATGCTTTTTGAAATGGGCTACGGCGAGGCGAAGGGGGAGAGCGAGGCGGATTTTATAATTTACAATACCTGCTGTGTCAGGGAAAACGCCGAAAACAAGGTTTACGGAAATTTGGGTCAGCTTAAGCACCTTAAAAGGGAAAAGAAGCGGCTTAAGATTGCCCTGTGCGGCTGTATGATGCAGCAGGAAACGGTGATTGCGACCATAAAGGAAAAATATTCCTATGTGGATTTGGTTTTCGGAACCCACAATCTTTATAAGCTGCCTGAGCTTCTGTTTGCGGCCTTTATCTCAGACGAGCCTGTATATGAGATAAAGACAAAGCACGGGGAAATTGTTGAAAATTTACCCTCTGTGAGAAATTTCAAATATAAGGCATCTGTGAATATTATGTACGGCTGCGACAATTTCTGCTCCTACTGCATAGTACCCTATGTAAGGGGCAGGGAAAGAAGCCGTAAGCCTGAGGACATATTAAACGAGATTAAAGGGCTTGTAAAGGACGGGGTTAAAGAGGTCTGTCTTTTGGGTCAGAACGTAAATTCCTACGGCAAGGGACTTTCCGAAAGGGTAAGCTTCGGGAAGCTTCTCAGAATGGTAAACGATGTAGAGGGGCTTGAGAGAATAAGGTTTATGACAAGCCACCCTAAGGACTTATCAGATGAGCTTATTTTTGCTATGAGGGACTGTGAAAAGGTCTGTAAGCATATACACCTGCCTTTTCAGGCCGGGAACGATGAAATTTTGAGGAAAATGAACAGGCACTACACAAAGGAGCAGTACATTGCTTTAACGGAGAGGCTTAAGGCCAATGTTCCGGGCGTAGCCATAACTACGGATATTATGGTTGGCTTTCCCGGGGAGTATGACGTTGACGACACTGTGGACATTATAAAAAGAGTGAGATTTTCGGGGGCTTTTACCTTTATATATTCAAAAAGAGTCGGTACGCCGGCGGCAAAGATGGATAATATGCCCGAAGAGGGGCTTGTTAAGGAGAACTTTAACAGAGTGCTTGAGGTTTTAAACCCTATAATCGCCGAGATTAATGCGGAAAAAAGAGGTAAAACCTATAAGGTTTTGGCCGAGGGCATTTCGGGTCACGACAAAAGCCTTTTAACAGGGCGGCTTGAGGACAATACTCTTATACATTTTAAGGGAAATACAGACAGTATAGGAAATACAGTAAGCGTAAAGGTAACGGATTCAAAAACATTTTATTTATTGGGAGAACAGGAGGAAATATAAAATGGAAGAAAGCTTTGACAAGGCAAGAGAATTAGGGGCGCTTATGCTTAAATCGCCTTTGGCAATCAGACTTGAGGCCGCAAGAGAGGCCTTTGACAACGATATGGAGGCAAGGGAAACACTTTTCGACTACAACAGGAAAAACCGCAGGGTTGAGGAGCTTATGAGCAAGGACGCAAGCGGAGAGGAGTTTAAAGCCGCAAACGAGGAGTTAAGAGAAGCTCTTGAAAAGCTTAGGGCGGACAAGGTTATAGAGGAGCTTATTACCTGTGAATCGAGATTTAACAACTATGTAAATCAGGTTTTGAATATTGTAAAGGCGACTGTTTTGGGCGACGAGGGCTGCACGGGAAACTGTTCGGGCTGTGCCGGCTGTCACTGACGGAGGTAGAAAATGGCGGGATATACTCCCATGATGGAGCAGTATTTGGAAATAAAAAGTAAATATAAGGACTGCCTGCTGTTCTTTCGATTAGGGGATTTTTACGAGCTGTTTTTCGACGATGCAAAAACGGCCTCAAAGGAGCTGGGGCTTACGCTGACAGGGAAGTCCTGCGGTGCCCCTGAGAGGGCACCTATGTGCGGAGTGCCCTTTCACTCCGCCGACAGCTATACGGCAAAGCTTATCTCTAAGGGCTATAAGGTGGCTATATGTGAACAGACGGAAAACCCAAAATATACCAAAAGCCTTGTTAAGAGGGACGTTATAAGGGTTATAACTCCGGGTACGGTTCTTGACGACAAGTCTCTTGACGAGGGCAAAAACAACTATATTATGTGTATTTGCTTCGACAATGAGGGCATAGGGGCGGCGGTCTGCGACGTTACAACGGGAGAATTTTTGACTTCCGAGCTTGAAGGCGACGAAAACAACAATATAATCGACGAAATTGCAAAATACAGCCCCAGTCAGATTATAACCAATGCCGAAAACAATGTGACGGAGGCGGTTTACGGTATTTTTGACATTAAATGCGAAAAATATTATGACTGGGCCTTTACAGGGGACAATGCTGAGCTTAAAATCTGCAATCATTTGGGGCTGCACAATTTATCCGGTTTAGGCCTTGAGGACAAGCCTCTTTCGGTTCGCTCAAGCGGAGCCTTGCTTGAATATCTCTATGAAACACAGAAAAGCGAATTGTCCAACATAAGGAGCATAAGGTATTATTCAGACTCAAGCTTTATGATTTTGGATATATCCTCAAGGAAGAATCTTGAGCTTACCTCTACAATCAGAGACAAGAGCAAAAAAGGCTCTCTTCTCTGGGTTTTGGATAAGACAAAAACCGCCGCAGGGGCGAGGCTTCTCAGACGGTGGCTTGAACAGCCCCTTATAGACGTTTCCGAAATCGAAAAACGTCAGGACGGTGTAGAGGCCTTCAGGAACAACGTTATAGACAGGGAAGAACTGAGAGAGTATTTAAACACAATACACGATATTGAGAGGATAATGGGGAAAGTGGTCTATATGAGCGCTAACGCAAAGGACTTAAATTCCCTTAAAAATTCTTTTAAAAATCTTCCGCACATAAAATCCCTCTTAGGGGGCTTTGCCTCGGAGTATGTAAATTCTCTGGGAAAAGAGCTTGACCTTCTTTCTGACATATACTCTCTTTTGGACGAAGCAATAAGCGAGGACGCTCCTTTCAGTTTGAGAGAGGGAGGGCTTATTAAAAAGGGCTATGACGAAGAGATTGACAGGCTTAACGAAGCAAAGGAAAAAGGCTCTCAGTGGGTAGCTAAGCTTGAGGCCAATGAAAGAGAAAAAACGGGGATTAAAAATCTGAGGATTAAATTTAACAAGGTTTTCGGATATTTTATAGAGGTTACAAATTCCTACAGGGATATGGTTCCCGACAGATACATAAGAAAGCAGACACTGACAGGGGCGGAAAGATATATTACCTCGGAGCTTAAGGAAATCGAAGAAACGATTTTGGGAGTGGAGGAAAAGGTTGTGGATCTTGAATATGACGTTTTCTGTTCCGTAAGAAATAAGGTTTCGGCGGAAATTAACAGAATACAGAAAACGGCGGATATTCTCTCTTTGACAGACGTTCTCTGTTCTTTGGGAGAGGCTGCGGATAAAAATAACTACTGCCGTCCCGTTGTAAATGACGGCGACATAATCGATATTCAAGGGGGAAGGCACCCTGTGGTTGAGCTTACGGGGAAGGAGGCCTTTATACCCAACGATACCCTGACGGACTGCGATGAAAACAGGCTTCTTATTATAACGGGGCCCAATATGGCAGGAAAGTCAACCTATATGCGCCAGACGGCTCTTCTTGTGGTTATGGCTCAAATAGGCAGCTTTATTCCCGCTTCGAGGGCCACAATAGGTGTCTGCGACAGGATATTTACAAGAGTGGGAGCTTCCGACGATTTGGCTACGGGTCAGTCCACATTTATGATTGAAATGAGCGAGGTAGCAAACATACTCAACAACGCTACGAAAAAGTCTCTCCTTATTTTGGACGAAATAGGCAGGGGAACCTCAACCTATGACGGCCTTTCAATAGCATGGGCGGTTTTGGAGTATATTGCAGACAAAAAGACAATAGGCGCAAGAACCCTTTTTGCCACCCACTATCACGAGCTGACGGATTTAGAGGACAAGATAGAGGGGGTTAAAAATTACTGCATAGCCGTTGAGGAGCAGGGAGAGAACGTTATTTTCCTGAGAAAAATAATAAGAGGGGGAACGGACAAAAGCTACGGTATTCATGTTGCAAGACTGGCCGGGGTTCCCGATTCCGTTATAAAAAGAACGGAGGGAATTTTGGAAAACCTTATAGATAAATCCGGCATAAGTGTTGACTTCCCCACGGATATGCCTCAGTATGACAGTGAGCCGGGGAAGCCTCTTATGCTTAAATTCGAGGAGAACAGGGCGGCGGCGGTTATAAAAATGCTTTCAGACCTTGACATTAACAGCTTAACCCCTTTAGAGGCTATGTCAATTTTGTATGATTTAAAGACAAAGGCGGAAAAGATATAAAAGACAGAAGGTTTATAATATGAATAAAATACATTTGCTTGACAATAATTTAATAAATAAAATTGCCGCAGGGGAGGTTATCGAAAGACCTGCTTCCGTTGTTAAGGAGCTTGTGGAAAACTCTATAGACGCAGGGGCTACCCTTATAATGATAGCCATAAAGGACGGAGGCACAAGCCTTATAACCGTTATGGACAACGGCTGCGGAATACCCAAGGAGGACGTAAAGCAGGCCTTTCTTCGCCACGCCACAAGCAAAATAGACAGCTTTGACGACCTTTACGATATTTCGACCTTAGGCTTCAGGGGGGAGGCTCTTGCCAGTATAGCAAGTGTCTCTCAGCTTGAGATGTCAACAAAGACCCAGGGGCAAAAAACAGGAACGATGATTAAAATAAACGGAGGCGCCGTTGAGGAGATAAAGGACGCTTCAACTGCGGAGGGAACGGTTATACACGTTAAAAACCTGTTTTACAATACGCCTGCCAGAAAGAAGTTTTTAAAGAGAAATTCCACAGAGGGAAGCTACGTGGCCGATGTTGTAAACAAAATAGCTTTGGGACACCCGGAAGTGGCCTTTAAGCTTATGAACAACAACATTATAATTATGCAGACAAACGGCAGAGCCGATTTGAAAACAACGGCCTACGGCATTTTGGACAGAGACACGGCAAGAGCCTTTCTGCCACTAAAGGCGGAAAGGGAGGGCTGGAAGCTTACGGGCTTTACAGCCAAGCCTGAGGTTTCCCGTGGGAACAGAAGCTTTGAATATTTCTATTTAAACGGAAGATTTATAAAAAGCGATGTGCTTACCAAAGCGGCGGAAGAGGGCTATAAGGGGCTTTTGATGAACGGCAGGTTCCCTGTTTTTATAATTAATCTGACCCCTCCATCGGGGGCGGTAGACGTAAACGTTCACCCCACTAAGCTTGAGGTAAGGTTTAACAATGACAACTTTATGTTTGACTTTGTTTCTTCCGCTATAGCCAAAACCTTAAAAGGGGAGATTCTTATTCCCGGAGGGGAGGAAGCCGAGGAGGAAAAAAAGAGCTTTTCGGAAATTACGGGAATAAAGGCGGTAAACGCAGAGGAAATAACAATAGACCTTGATGAGGTTTTAAAGGAAATAGAGGATAAAGAGGACAGAGCCGAAAGGGATAGTATAAGAGCCGAAAAGCCCTTGTTCAGGGTTAAGCCCTTAGAGCCGGCCTATGACGACAGCCCGGCGGAGCCTCTTAAAATGTTTTTAAACGAACCCGGATGCGAGGAGACAGGGGTCACTCCCCTGAAGGACGTTGTAAAGGAAATAAAGGAAAAGGAAGAAAAGAAAAAATCAGGGGAAAAGACTGAGGAAAAGCTTCCGAAAGCTCCTCCTATGCCCTCTTATCCGCCTAAAAAGCCCTTTTTCCACAATTACAAAATATAGGCCAGATATTTTTTACCTACTGGCTTGTGGAACAGGGCAATGAGCTTTATTTTATAGACCAGCACGTAGCCCACGAAAAGGTTCTCTATGAAAGGCTTACAAAGGCTTTAAAAGAGGGGGGAGCCGCTTCACAGCTTCTTTTGGAGCCTGTTACGGTTACGGTTACCGCAAGGGAAAAGAGAGTAATCGAGGAGAATGCCGAGCTTTTTAAGAATATAGGCTTTGACGTTGAGGCTTTCGGCAGGAACACCTACGCCATAAGAGCGGTTCCCTTTATATTCGACGGCACGGCAAACCCGGTGTTTTTTATGGATATTGTGGACAATTTAAGCGACGGAAATATAAGAGACGGCTTTGAGCTTAAGCAGGACAAAATTGCAACTATGAGCTGTAAAGCGGCTGTAAAGGGAAACAATGTTTTAAGCTATGCGGAGGCAAAGGCCTTAATCGAGGATTTGTTAAAGCTTGAAAATCCCTTTAACTGCCCCCACGGCAGGCCTACAATAATCAAAATGTCCAAGTATGAAATAGAAAAGAAATTTAAACGTATAATATAAAAAACTGTAAAAGGGGCGATGTAAATGTTTAATAACGGCTTGACGGCAACTCTAATAAGCTACGGTATGCTTATAATATGCGGCTTTATTGTAATAACGATTCACGGTTTTTTTACGGCTCTGACCTCTCAGCTTTTAGGGGACGATATACCCAAAAGAAACGGTATGGTTACTTTAAACCCTCTTAAGCATTTTGAACCTATAGGCTTTATTCTCTTTGTTATTTTCGGCTACGGCTGGGGTCAGCCTGTCAGAACCGGTGCCTACGGCTATAAAAACAAAAAGGCGGGAGCTGTTTTTACGGCATTAGTACCTGTTGTTATAGGCTTTGTTTACGGCCTTGTGATTATGGCGTTCTATCCCTTGGCCTATAATATAACGAAAAATGCCTATGTTTCGTCATTTCTTTATACTTTGGGCTATAAGGCTATGGCTTTTGGGATATATAATCTTATTCCCGTCTACCCCTTAAACGGCCACAAGCTTTTAACGGCTCTTTTAAGCCCCAACAATGTTATGAAGTATAACCAAATGGAGAAAATTTTGCAGTACATTCTTGTTTTTATGATTTTATTAGGGCTTGTAGGCAGGGTGATAAATATAATTTTGCTGCCTGTTGTAAATATTTTTGCTTTAGGGTGATTGTATGGACGGTTTAACCTTTAAAACAGAAAATTTTGAGGGTCCTCTTGACCTTCTTCTTCACCTAATCGAGAAGCACAGAATAGACATATATGATATACCCATAGCTGAGCTGACGGATTCTTATCTTGAATATATGTCTGTTTTGGAAGAGATTAATATGGACAATCTAAGCGAGTTTATATTGATGGCGGCGACGCTTATCGAGATTAAATCGAAAGTTTTGCTGTCGGCAAAGACAGATGAGGATGAAGAGGAAACAGACCCGAGAGAGGAGCTTGTAAGGCGTCTTTTGGAATATAAACAATATAAAGAGGCCGCCGAGGATTTAAGCCTTCGTCAGCAGGAGCGGCTTTATCCCGTTTTTAAAGAACCCGACAATGAACTTAAGGAGGAAATTTTAAAAGAGGGGGAAGAAAAGGATGTTTCGGAAATTCTTGACGGTGTAAACGGGGATATGCTTTACAAGGCCTTTATAGACGTTATGCGGCGGAGAGAGCTTAAGGTAGACAGGATAAGAAGCGGCTTTGACTCCGTGGTGAAAGATCCCTTTACCGTTGAGAATAAGACAGAGTATATTAAGAGCTGTCTTAATACAAAGAAAAAGATTGAATTTTCGGAGCTGTTCGGTAAAAATTATACAAGATCGGAAATGGTGACTACGTTTCTGGCCTTATTGGAGCTGATAAAAATAAATTATGTTGAAGCTGTTCAGGAAGATATTTTCGGAAAAATTTATATCGCTTATAAGGCGGCTTAAGGGCTTGTTTAAAAGGAAAAAGCCCTTTGAGGAAGAGATTGCCGGGGAAGAAGCTGTTTCCGAGGATTTAAACTCGGAAGCGGAAGTCTTTCAAGATGATGTTGACGGAGAACCGCCGGAGGCAGAGGCTGCGGAGGCAGGTGAAGAAATTTCAGAGGAAGCCCTTAAGGAACCCTCAGAGGATATTTCCACAGAGGAAACCGAAAGAGAAGATAAGCTTAAGGAAGAGAATAAAGAGAGGTTGGAGGATATGAAGCTCAGCGAAAGGGAGGCGGCTGTGGAGGCAATTCTCTTTGCCGCAGGCGACCCTGTTGAAGCAGACAGCATCGCCGCAGTCATAGGAGAGAACAGAGCCACGGCCGAGGCTCTGGCGGAAAGCCTTGTCATAAAATATAATGCCGAAAAAAGAGGCATTTCGATTATAAAAATAAACAGCAGCTACCAAATGTGTACAAACAGGCAGTTTTACAATTACATAGACAGACTGTTTAAACAGCCCAAGCGTAAAAATATGTCTCAGGCCATACTTGAGGTTTTGGCGATTATCGCCTATAAACAGCCCGTTACAAAAACGGAAATAGAAGAAATAAGGGGCATAAACAGCGACAGAATGGTTAATAAGCTTGTGGAATATAACCTTGTCTGTGAAATGGGCAGGAAAAAAGTCCCCGGCAGACCTATCCTCTTCGGGACTACAGACGAATTTTTACGTGTTTTCGGCTATAGCTCAACGGACGCCCTGCCGGAGCTTAAGACTCCCGATGTAAATGCTTTTGACGAAGCCGCAAGGGAGGTCGCCGAAAGACTTGAAAGGAAAACAAAATAAGCCTTAAATGTGTAAAAAAAATCGGGGGTTTGCCGAGGGAACCGAAGCTTATCTCGGCAAATTAATTATCGCTTCCCTAAGATACGGAGGAAAGATGAATGAATTTTAAAAGAAAGGATTTTATAGGCCTTATGGACGTTTCGGCAGAGGAAATAAAGGACATTTTGGAAACTGCGGAGACTATGAAGGTTGTTTTAAATCAGAAGAACAAGAAGGCTCCCTATTTACAGGGGAAGTCTGTTATTTTGCTGTTTTACGAGAAGAGTACAAGGGCGAAGCTTTCCTATGAGCTTGCGGCTCAATATCTCAGCGCAAACTGTGTTGAAATAAGCGTCGACGACCCTAAGACGGAGACACTTTTTGATATGGGCAGAACCATCGACCAAATGGGAGGGGATTTTATAATACTGAGAAACCCCTATTCAGGCTCCGCAGGGTATTTGGCGGACAAGGTTAAGGCAAGTGTTATAAACGCAGGAGATGGCATAAATGAAAATCCAACCCAGGCTCTTTTAGACCTTTTGACTATTAAGGAGCTTAAGGGCGGATTTAAGGGGATTAAGGTTGCCATTTGCGGCGATGTTGCAGGGTCGAGAGTAACAAGGAGCAATATTTGGGGGCTTACAAAACTGGGAGCCAAGGTCAGGATTGCGGCACCGCCTACAATGATACCCGACAAAATAGAGGAATTTAATGTAAAGGTTTTTTATGACATAAGAGAGGCCTGCCGCGACGTGGACGTTATAATGTGTCTTAAGCTTCAGGAGGAAGGAAGCTACGGCTCAAAGCTTGCGTCCTTTGCGGAATATAAGGACTTTTTCAAGCTTGACAGCTCTGTTATTTCAGGGGCTAAGGAGGACGTTATTGTTATGCACCCCGGCAGCCCCGACAGAAAGGTTGAAATTTCTTCGGAGATTGTTGACAGCGAAAAGTGCATAATAGACGACCAAATTACAAACGGTGTGGCCGTAAGAATGGCTATACTTTATTTGCTGTCTTTAGGAAAGGGGATAGGGGTATGAAAAGAGTGCTTATAAAAAACTGTCATATAGTTTCAGCGGAGTGTGACGTTAAGAGCTTTAATTCGCTGCTTATAATCGACGGAAAAATAGCGGATATGGGGGATATAAATGTTGAATGCGATGAAATTTACGACGGCGGAGGGAATTATCTTTTGCCGGGGCTTGTGGATATGAACTGCAAGATATGCGAGGACGGCTTTGAAAGCAAGGACAATCTGAGGATAATTTCTCTTTCGGCGGCGGCAGGGGGCTTTACCTCTTTGGCGGTTACTCCCGACACTCAGCCGGTAATAGACAATAAGACGGTTGTTGACTATGTTATTCAGAGGGGAAAGAGCGAAAGCAAGGTAAATATTTATCCCTACGGAAGTATTACAAAGGGCTGTAACGGACGGGACGCAGCGGAAATAGGGAAGATGATTTCAAAGGGAATAGTGGGACTTTCAGACAACGGCGGCAGGGTAAGAGAGGCGGCTGTCTTAAGGGACGTGCTTATGTATTCAAAGATGTTTGACATACCGGTTATTTCGGGAGGACTGGACGAAAGTCTTTCAGAGGGGAAGGCTGTAAACGAGGGTATAATTTCCACCAAATTAGGTCTTTTCGGAAGCCCGAGAGAGGCGGAGGAAATTGTTGTTTCGAGGAATCTTGTTTTGGGAAGATATATGGGGGCAAGGCTTCACCTGCCTATGGTAACAACTGAATTTTCCGTTGAGCTTATAGAAAGAAGCAAAAAGGACAATAAAAAAAATAATAATATAACAGCGGGAACCGCTCCCCACTATTTTTCACTGACGGAGGAAGCGGCAGAGGGCTATAATACATACGCAAAGGTGAATCCGCCCTTGAGAACGAGGAAAGACGCAGAAGCCGTAAAACGGGGCATCTACAACGGTACCATTGACGTAATAGCAAGCGGACATACTCCGGCTTCCATTCACAGGAAACAGGTTGAGTTTGACCTGGCGGCTTACGGTATATCCTCTCTTGAGACGGCTTTTGCGGTCAGCTTTACGGAGCTTTGCAATGATAAATTTACGGTTTCCGACCTTGCGGGGGTTATGGCCGAGAAGCCTGCGGAAATTTTGAGGCTTGAAAACAAGGGAAAGATTAAGAGGGGCTATGACGCTGACCTTATAATTGTTGATTTGGAGAACGAATATACCGTAAGGGGAGAGGATTTTTATTCAAAGGCCGATTATACGCCTTTTGAGGGGAGAAAGGTAAAGGGAAAGGTATTGAAAACATTTGTCAAAGGGGAAAGAATTTACGGCTGAGGGGTTTAAAGCTTAATAGGCTTAAAAGAGGATTTTTAAAATATAATATTTATCGAGGAGAAACAAAATGGACATTATGTTTTCAGCGTCGATTATGTTTAAGATTATTTTTGTTGTGGGAGCAGGCTTTGTTTTAAAGAGGACGGGAGTTATAAACGATGAGCTTCAGAAGGGCTTGAGCAATCTGCTTGTAAACGGTATTTTGCCTTTTAATATATTGGAGGCTTCTGTTTGTGAATATTCGGCTGAGCTTGCGGTAAATGTGGGTTACAGTGCGGTTATAGCAGGGGCTTATTATGTTCTTACAATAATTTTCAGCCATTTGCTGGTTAAGGGCTTTAAGCTTGACAGCGATTCTAAGCGTATCATAATAACAATGGTAACCTTTGCCAATGTAGGTTTTATAGGCTTTTCACTGACGGGAGAGCTTTTCGGCGAGGAGGGTACGTTGTACTGTGTTATTTACAATCTCTGCTACAATATAATTATGTATGTTTACGGCATAAATCTCATAAGCGGAGAAACAGGCTTTGACATTAAGGCGGTTCTTAAAAAGCCCGTTACAATAGCCTGTATTGTGGCTCTTATAATATTCTTTTCGCCGATTACAATACCTGAAACGGTTTTAAGCCCCATTTCGTCTATAGGGAGTATGGTTTTTCCTATTTCTATGATTATTATAGGCTGTGAAATAAATGAAATGGATTTGTCTATGCTTATAAAGAGCAGGTATGTCTATATTGTGTCTGCTCTGCGGCTTCTTGTTTTGCCTATTATTATGACATTTATACTGCATTTTTTGGGTTTAAGAGGTATCCTGCCGAGAACTATGGTTATTTTGACGGCTCTGCCCTGCGGCTCTATGAATATTATTTTTGCCGAGGCCTATGACTGTGCGCCGAAGCTGGCGGCGGTTACTGTTGTTCAGTCAATGCTTTTATTAATTCCGACACTTCCTATTATAATAGCAGTTTCTTTCGCTTTTCTGTAACATAAACGTAAAAGTGAAATAATATTTCTGAAATTGAATTGAAGCGTTGTTTATTGTATAATTGCCTTACAACGTTATTTGAGACTATTTCAGAGGGCAAAAAATGAAAAAAATACTATTTTTTATGTTAATTATATCAAGCTTGACAGCTTGTTCACTAAATATAGAGGAAGAAGAGGAAGACGCATACGTTTTAACTACGGAGGACAGAGAAATTTTCGGAACCATACTGGAATCGGAGCTTCAGAGCCTTAACTGGGCTTATTCTCCCGACGAAATTAGATTCGGAACAGGATTTTTTCCTGCCGAGGGGGAGGCCGACTACGAAAAACTCAGGGAAGTCAGCGAAAAAATGGGGTATGACACCGAAAACTGGCAGGGCGGAGAGGTTGTGGCTACAGCCGCCGTGACAATTTACCACCCCAACGGAGACTTAGGCGGAACGGCAAGGTTCTACTTCAAAAACAATTTGATAATATGCGGATATTATACATATAACGACGCTATTTACAGTATGGGAGACGAGGCCGTGTTTTTAAACAGAGATGTTTTAACCGTGTTTGAAAACAGGGAAATTGAGGCTGTGGATTTTGCCGAAACGGAGATAAGCCTTGATTTTGACAATTTCTCGGACATCAGCCCGAAATCAGGTATGACGGCGGTTATTGAGGATAACAGTCTGAATTTTTATACTCTCAGGACGGCGGCTTTTGAGCTAACGAAGTCATATTCCGAGGAGGATTTGGGATATATTCCCTTTGACGCCGCCTTTGACAGCGACGGGAGGTGCGCTGTCTTGGCAGGTGTTATAAATGAGAACGGCAGCAGGGAGTCAAGGAAGCTTATTATTTTAGACGCTTTTTTGAACCCTACGGATATGGGCTTTGACCTTTATAACACAGGCTATACACAGGTTCTCTATGAAAACGGAACCGTAATTTTGGGCAACAGAGCGTCTGTATCGGAGTTTGACGGCGAAACAAGGGAAAATACGGCTAATTACAATCTTATACACTATATAAGCGGAATGAGCTCCTGCGATATTTACGGAAACGGCACGAGGATTTACGTTATAACAGACGGAACCAATATATTTGTGTATTCAGCGGATTTTACGCTTTTGTGGAGAAGCTATTATAACGAGGAAGCAATCGGAAGCTATATTTATTTCGGAGATATGAACGGCGACGGAGTTAAGGAGATTTATACTTCCGACAGTATTTCACAGACTTCCGTTAAGTATATATTGACGGACAGCGGCTTTTCCGAGGCCGATGACACAGAGGCGGCGGTATACCTTACAGGCGATTTTGACTGCAACGGCCGTTTTGAGTATATAGTAATAGGTACGGAAGGAACAAAAATTTTAAATTAAGGCTTTACAAATTAATTTTTGTATGCTATAATAAATCTTGTTTGCGGATATGGCGGAATTGGCAGACGCGTAAGATTCAGGTTCTTATCGGGGTTTTCCCGGTGCAGGTTCAAGTCCTGTTATCCGCACTTAAAGCCCCCGAACTGTTTTTTGCGGTTCGGGGGCTTTAGTCTGAATCAATGTCATTTAGTTAACATAACAAGATGAATAGCAAATTCTTCCATTTA
>JAJQFB010000133.1 GCA_021201395.1 Clostridiales bacterium
CAAAAGAGCCCGGCTTGCGAAACCAGTCATGAGTCTCTCTCATTCCGTCTAAGGAAACGATGATTTAATCAAAAAGCGTATTGTCAAAAAAATACAAATATGGTATAATATAGATAGAAAACATAGATAGGTGGTGCAATGGCATGAACCAGCAAACTTTTAGCGATATTGAGTACGCAAACCGTAGGAAAAAGACAAGACGAGAAGAATTTCTTGATGCAATGGATACAATAATACCGTGGGATTACTGGGTTAATTTAATACATCCACATTATCCGAATGGCAAGAGAGGGCGTCCGCCTAAGGAATCCGCAAATGAGCAAAACCTCAATTTTCCGCTGATTTATGCGGGTTTCGGTCTATTACACACAGTGTGTAAAATTCCTTCTTAATCTATATGCTCCCCAAGCCGCATTGAACGATATGGCAATCTTGTTGTTATCTCTGTCCACACAATAAATCGGCAAAGCCTTCTTCGCCGCTGCAACGGAAGCGGCTTTCGACAGCATAAGAGGTCTTATACCCAATAACCCCACAAGGCAAACCATCCCCAAAACCGCAGTATACATAATTACTGAATTTTTACCAACTTTATTTATAAATTTTCTGATTTTGTTTACCATTATAAACCACCTGTTTTTTTACTATTTTATGAAAATATTATATCCTTTATCATAAAATATTTTGATATGAGGTATGTTATAATGTTTGTGCCATTTTGGAAAAATAAATTTTATATTTTTTGACAGTATAGGAAATGACCATCGGGACTTTTGATTTTCCGATGGTCATAATTTTGATGTTGCGGTGAATTATTTTTGGGTTGGTTTAAGACACCAAAAAAATATATTCATAGCGGCAACGATTAATAATACGGCTGCCATAGATGTCCAGAAACCCATATTTAAGCCGAGAAGTTCGGTTTTTCCGAAGATATTTATAAAAATATTTGTCAAGATCATGACTTATTTCTCCTTTACAAAAGTTCTTCGTAATGACGGATATAGGCTTTTTTGAGACTTGTTGCCAAAAGCATATAGAGCAGAATACATGGCAGAAAGCAGGCAAAATAGCTGAGGGGCAGAGGTGTAAATCTGAGCATTGTGCCTAATGGTATGACGGGAATAGCCATCAAAACTGCGATTCCCGTCATAGTCAGCAGCGTTGCAGAGGCTGATGCGTGACTTTGTATAAAGAGCAGCTTAGGGGTTCTGATTATATGAATAACAAGGATTTGGCTCCACATTGACTCCGCAAACCAGCCGGTTTGAAACATTGCATCGGACATATTTTGTTTAATATGGGATTATCGTTAATTATTTGTAAATTCAAATTAAGATTTCCGTAAACTGTGTTGTTTGAGTTCTGTTTCTGTTATATAATCAGAATATATATCAAAAAAGGAAGTGAGAACAAAATGATAAATTCACTTGACTTTAAAATTAAATCTGTATATCCTATTTTGCGTCAGTCCGAGAAGAGGGCGGCTGATTATATTTTGAATAACAAAAAAGGTGTTGCAGATATGTCAATGAAAGACTTTGCCGAAAAAGCCGGAGTAAGCCAGCCTACGGTTATGAGAATGGTTAAGGCTTTGGGCTTTGAGGGATATATGGCTTTCAAAAGATACTTAAAATATAACAGAAATGACAGCGAAATACCGGCGGATAATGCTCTTCGCCCTTGGGACACTATGGAATCTCTTGCAGCAAAAACAGTGGCCTCTTCTATACATATGCTTGAAGAAACATTACAGACGATAAACATAAAAAATCTTGAACAAGCCGTAAATATAATTGTTTCTTCGGAAAATATTGCCGTATGCGGTGTTGAAAATTCTTATTCGATAGCTCTTGATTTGACCAATAAGCTGACATATTTGGGCATAAAGTGTATTTCCTATTCCGATGTATATCTTCAAAAGGTAAGTGCTTCAAACCTGACTTCAAAGGATGCGGCCGTTTGTATTTCTCTTTCCGGAACCTCAAGAGATACTGTTGAAACGGCAAAAACCGTAAAGCAGTCGGGAGCAAAGATAATAGCAATTACAAACAATGAAAAATCGCCTCTTTGTGATTACAGTGATATTGTTTTGGATACGGGAAATACCGATATAACAATTTACGGAGATGCCATTTTTTCGAGAGTAACACAGTCAGCCGTTATAACAATGCTGTATATGGGAATAATTCTTACAAATTATGAATATTACTCTAAAAAACTTCAAAAAAGTGGCAATCTTATAAAAAACAAGCAATACACAGAGGATTTGTAGTGAAAGACCTGAGAAAATCAAGTGTTTCAGAGGCTTCGCTACAAAGCCTCTTTTTATTTTTGTTTAAGAATTATCAAATATTTTGCCAAAGCTTCACAAAAACCTGATAGATAACGCAAAAAATAGATGTTACAATCTTATTGCCGAATGAAAAAGACGGTTTATTAAAAAGATTATTGTTATTATTTATCATTACGGAGGAATGATTATATGTTGGAGTTAAAAAATTTAAGAAAGGTATATGGAAAAAACGAGGTTTTGAAAGATATTACCCTCGATGTTCGTGACGGTGAGATTGTTTCCGTTTTGGGACCTTCGGGCTGCGGAAAGACAACCCTGCTTAACACTATTTTAGGTATTACGGATATATCCGGAGGACAAATTATTTTTGACGGAGAGGATATTTCCGAAAAGCCTATGGAAAACAGAGGTTTTAACATAGTTTTTCAGGACTATGCGCTTTTTCCCAATCTTAACGCCTACAAAAACATAACCTACGGATTGAGAAACAATCCCGATATTTCAACGGAAAAAGAGGTTGACGAGCTTATAGACCTGCTTAATTTAAGGGAGCATCTTTCAAAAAACATAAGCGAGCTCTCAGGCGGACAAAAACAGAGAGTTGCTTTGGCAAGAACTCTTGTTGTAAAGCCTAAGCTTTTGCTCTTGGACGAACCTCTTTCAGCCCTTGACGGAGTTATCAAAGAATCCATCAAGGAGCGTATCAAAACAATAGCAAGAGAATTTAATTTAATAACAATAATAGTTACCCATGACCCGGAGGAAGCTCTTACTCTTTCAGACAGAGTTCTTATTTTAAACAAGGGAACGATTTCACAGCATTCCGAGCCCGATGAAATTATTCATGCCCCCAAAAACAAGTTTGTTACAGACTTTATTTTAAACCAACTGATTATAAAGAGAGACAATATTTTTAATCTGTTCGGAATGGGTGAATGTCATGCTTAAAAAAGAGAAAGAAATTAAAGCAATTTTTATATTTATTGCGGTTTTGTTCTTTATGTTTTTGGCTCTGCCTGTATTCTTCGTACTTATAAGGTCATTTCAGACGGACAGCGGTGCTGTCGGCTTTGCCCAGTATGTAAAAATGTTTTCCTCAAAAGGCTTTATGACTGCCCTGTGGCACAGCTTTGCCGTGGCAGGAACCAGCGACTTGGTAACCGTTATATTGGCTTTCATACTTGCCTATACGGTAAATAATACAGATATTCATCCGAAGCTTAAATCGGCAATATCCGTCCTTACGGTGTTTCCCATGCTTCTGCCTACAATAACCTACGGCTTTGCAATTATATATTCTTTCGGAAAGGAAGGTCTTATAACTAAGCTTTTGGGCTTTGCTCCCTTTGAGATTTACGGCTTTAAGGGGCTTGTTATGGGATATGTAATATATACTCTGCCCATAGCCTTTCTTCTTATAAACAACACATTTCAATATATTGACAAAAGGTTTGTTATTGTATCGAGGATTATGGGCGACAGTAAGCTTGACACCTTTCTTATAGCCTGTGTCCGCCCTATGATAGGAACCTTGAGTGCAGCCTTTATACAGTCATTTTTCTTAAGCTTTACAGATTACGGTATCCCTGCGGCAATCGGCGGCGAATTTAACGTCATCGCCACAACCCTCTATAATGAAATGCTGGGGTCTGTTCCCAATTTCAGCAACGGTGCCGTTGTAGCAATAGTCATGCTTGTTCCGTCGGCTCTCAGCATACTGCTTCTTAATTATTTGGAAAGGTTTAATTTCCGCTATAACAAAACAACGGAAACGGAATTTGAAAAAAATATTTTCAGAGACATTGTTTTGGGAACCTTGTCAGTGATTATTTTAATCTGCGTTCTGTCGGTTTTCCTTGTTATTGTAATTATCCCATTTGTGGAAATGTGGCCCTATAAGCTTCAATTTTCGCTAAGTCATATAATAAGCCTGTTTACCGACAGCAGTATGTTAAACATCTATATTAACTCCATTACGGCGGCAGTGCTTACGGCAATTTTCGGAACACTGATTGCCTACGGAGCCGCCCTTGTAACCTCCAGAAGCAAAATAAGCAATAAATGCAAACAGGTTATAGAAAGCATAGCCCTTGTTATAAACGCAATCCCCGGTATGGTTTTGGGTATTGCCTTTATGTTTGCCTTTTCGGGGACACCCCTTAGAAACAGTATGTTTTTGATTGTAATGTGTAATATTATACACTTTTTCTCAACACCCTATCTTATGATGAAAAATTCACTTTCAAAAATGAATGAATCCTGGGAAACGACGGCTATGCTTATGGGCGACAGCTGGGTAAAAACAATTATAAGAGTGGTTACACCCAATGCCGAATATACAATACTTGAGGTTTTAAGCTATTATTTTGTGAACACTATGGTCACAATAAGTGCCATTATATTTATAGTAGGCGCCCACACAATGGTTATAACAACCAAAATAAAGGAGCTTCAGCACTACGCAAAGTTTGACGATATATTTGCTCTTTCGCTTTTGCTTCTTGCAACGAACCTTGCCGTAAAGGGCATATTTGCCTTATTATCAAAAAGAAAAAAGGAGAATTAAAATGAAAGCATTCAAAAAAATTTTATCATTAACAGCGGCTCTTGCAATTATAGGCGGAACCGTAACAGGCTGCGGAAGCAGTGAACAGGTCGTTTTATACACAAATGCCGATGACGAGGCGGTTACGGCTATGAAAAACGCTCTTGACAACAACGGCTATTCGGGAAAGTACATACTTCAGACCTTCGGAACCTCCGAGCTTGGAGGAAAGCTTCTTGCAGAGGGCAAAAACATAGAAGCAGACTTAATTACCATGAGCTCCTACTATATTGACAGCGCCCAAGAGCAAAGCTCAATGTTTCTTGACTTAACCTTTGAACACAACACATTAACGAAATATCCCTCATATTACACACCCATAACCTGTCAGGAGGGCGCAATTATAATCAACACACAGGCTCTTGAAGCGGAAGGCCTTGACACTCCCACCTGTATAAAGGACTTGGCAAAGGAGGAATACAGCGGAAAAATCTCAATTCCCGATATTGCCGGTTCATCAACAGGCTGGCTTCTTGTTCAGGACGTTATAAGCGCATATAATGAAACAGAAGCCAAAGAAATTATGACGGATATTTTGAAAAACGCCGGCCCTCATCTTGAAAGCTCAGGCTCCGGTCCCATCAAAAAGGTAAGAGCAGGCGAGGTTCCCGTAGCTTTCGGCTTAAGACATCAGGCAGTAAGAGACAAAAATGACGGTTTGCCTGTTGACTATGTTGACCCGACAGAAGGCAATTTCTCGCTGACAGAATCAATTGCGGTTATAGACCACGGCGATGACACAAATCCCCTCGCTATGGAAATGGCTGAATGTATTATCAAAAACGGCAGAGCCGAGCTTCTTGAAACCTACCCCACTCCCATATATGAAAGAGAAACGGCAGATGCCGAAACAGAATCAAAATATCCCAAAACATTTGACGAAAAGCTGACTGTAGAGCTTTTGACAGAACATAAGGAATTTGTTGATAAGTGCAGATAAAACAAATAAGGAAGTGAAGAAAATGATAAACTACAAATTATTAACCCCCGGTCCTCTGACTACAACAATATCCGTAAAAGAGGAAATGCTTGTTGACCATTGTACTTGGGACGAGGACTACAAGAAAATTACACGAAACATAATATCAAGGCTTTTGGAGCTTGCCCATGTTTCGGGAGATAAATATACCGCTGTTCTTATGCAGGGCAGCGGTACTTTCGGAGTTGAAGCGGTTATATCGAGCGTAATCCCCGAAGAGGGCAGACTTGCTGTTTTAATAAACGGAGCCTACGGCAGAAGAATTGCTGAAATTGCAAAATACCACAAAATAAACACTTACACGGCCGAAATCGAATATAGCCGTATTCCCACGGCTGAAGAAGCCGAAAAAATAATTACCGAAAACAATATAACTCACCTTGCAATGGCTCACTGTGAAACAACAACAGGCATACTTAACGACATTCAGGCCATTGGAGAGGTCTGCAAAAAACACAATGTTACATTTATTACAGATGCTATGTCAAGCTTCGGAGGAATCGATATTCCCGTTGAAGCCTACGGCATTGATTTTCTTATAAGCAGTGCCAATAAGTGCATACAGGGAGTTCCCGGTTTTTCCTTTATAATTGCAAACAAGGAAAAGTTTATTGCCTCAAAGGGCAATACAAGAAGTCTTTCACTCGACCTTTATGCCCAGTGGGAAACAATGTCAAAGGACGGAAAGTGGCGGTTTACCTCACCTACCCATGTTGTTTTGGCCTTTGCAAGAGCCCTTGAGGAGCTTGAAGCAGAGGGGGGAATTAAGGCAAGAAATAAAAGATATACCGAAAACAACCGCTTTCTCATAGAAAAAATGAGGAAAATGGGCTTTAAGCCATATATCGACAGTGACCATCAGTCCCCTGTTATAACTACCTTTGAATGTCCTTCGGAAAATTTCTCGTTTGAAGAAATGTATTCTTATATAAAAAAGAGAGGCTATGCAATCTATCCCGGAAAGCTTGAGGGTATGAACACATTCAGAATAGGAAACATAGGCGAAATATATAAAGAGGACATAGAAAAGCTGTGTGAAATAATAAAAGATTATACGGAGGAAAAGAAAAATGCGAGGTCATAAAATCGAAGCCGTTATATTCGACTGGGCGGGAACAACCGTTGACTACGGCTGTTTTGCTCCTGTAAACGCTTTTAACGAGGCTTTTAAAAAATTCGGAATAGCCCCGACAGTCAGCGAAATAAGAGAACCCATGGGAATGTTAAAAATAGACCATATCCGCACAATGCTTAATATGAACAGAATATCCGGTCTGTGGAAAGAAATATACGGCAGACCATTTACGGAAGATGATGTATATAATATATATGGAGAATTTGAAAGCAGCCTTTTTGAAAGCCTTGCCTGTTTTGCCAAGCCAAAAAGCGGAGTCTGCGAAACAGTCGATAAGCTCCGCAGCAAAGGCATAAAAATAGGTTCAACAACAGGCTATACCGACAGAATGATGAGAATTGTTACGGCAGAAGCTGAAAAAAACGGCTATGCTCCCGATTTATGCATAACCCCGGATATGACAGAGGGCTTCGGCAGACCTTATCCTTATATGATATTTGAAAATATGAAAAGGCTTGAAATTATGTCAACCGGCAGTGTAATAAAGGTGGGAGATACCGTTTCAGACATAAGGGAAGGCAAAAACGCCGGAGTTTGGACGGTCGGAGTTATAGAAGGCAGCTCAGAATCGGGACTTACGGAAGGAGAATTTAGTTCGCTTTCCGAATCCGAGAAAAAACAGCTTGCCCAAAAGGTTGAAAATAAATTTTCAGATAGCGGTGCCGATTTTGTAATATCAAATATAAGCGAAATCTGTGATATAATAGACAAAATAAATTTATCCGGCAATGACTGAATTATTTATTAAATACACATAATATATATCAAAGACCGTTTCTGTGCATTTCAGCAGTCGGTCTTTTAAATTCTGTTAAATTATGCTTTACAAAGATTTTTCCTTAATGTGATAGCCGAAATATTTTAAAAATGATATTATTACATTGATTAAGTAATAAATATTAGGAGGACATAAGCTTATGAGCGATAAAATAAAAAAGATAGGGCTTCTTACCAGCAGCGGAGATGCTCCGGGAATGAACTGCGCTATAAGAGCCGTTGTAAGAACAGCCATAAACAACAATATACAGGTTTTCGGAATCAAACGGGGCTATGAAGGGCTTTTAAAGGGCGAAATTGCCGAAATGACTGCAAAGGACGTTTCAAACATAATGTTCAGAGGGGGAACAATTCTCCGTACAGCCCGTTCAGAGGAAATGAGAACGGAAGAAGGCATTGAAAAGGCGGCAAACCTCTGTAAGCTTCTTAAGCTTGATGCCCTTATTATTATAGGCGGTGACGGCTCATTAAAGGGCGGTTTGGAGCTTTCCAAAAAAGGTGTAAATATTATGGGAATCCCCGGAACGATAGACTTGGATCTTGACTGTACCGACTACACCATAGGCTTTGACACAGCGGTAAACACTTCACTTGATGCAGTGGATAAAATAAGAGACACCTCAACCTCTCACGAAAGATGCTCCGTTATAGAGGTTATGGGCAGAGGAGCAGGCTTTATAGCCCTTTGGACAGGCCTGTCGGGAGGGGCAGAGGAGATTACAATACCCGAAAGAGAAAACAGCGAAGAAGCTATTATAGAAACAATATTGGAAAACAGGTCAAGAGGAAAACACCATAATCTTATTATCGTGGCGGAGGGAAAAGGCAACAGCCAGAAGTTAGCTAAAAACATAGAAAAAGCAACCGGAATTTCCACAAGAGCCACAATTTTAGGACACCTCCAAAGAGGCGGCTCCCCCGCCGCAAGAGACAGGGTTACTGCCTCAATTATGGGCTTAAAAGCCGTAACCGCTCTTATAGAGGGAAAACAAAACAGAATTATGATAAAAAAACGGCAGCTTTACGGACATTGACCTTGAAGAAGGTCTTAATTTCCGCAGAGAATATGATGACTTTTTGTACAGAGCCGCAAAAATCTTGGCGATATAACCTCCTTCCTGTAAAAACAGGGTATTCTTCGAAAAAACGGCGAATACCCTGTTTTAAATTTATTTGACATTCTTATATATTACAGATGATATAAAAGCCGTTATGGGAACGGTATAAATTATTGCCATACTGCCGGAAACACTTTTTATTACTTCTATTCCCACGGACAAAAGATTTATTGTATACATATAAGGGTAATTATAGGCATAAAGGGTCACAAGCATATTTACGGAAGAGCCGGCAAAGGCAAGTATAAGTGTGTTTGACATTGTTCCCATAGCGTCCTTGCCTACATTCATGCCTGATTTAAAAAGTTCCTTTGAGGTTAAATTCGAGTTTTGTCTGTTAATTTCCTCGCAGGCCGAAGCAATTGTCATAGCCACATCCATAACCGCTCCCAGTGATGCAATGAGTATTCCCGAAAACAAAAGCTCTCCCGGCTTAATTTTCGTGTTTGCGGCTATAAAGGCAAGCTCATCTATTTCCGACACATTTAAGCCCGAAATATCCGTTATTTTACAGAATATGTAAGCAAAAATTCCGGCAAGTACAACTCCGAAAACCGTTCCCGATATTGCGGCATAGGTCTTTGCGGATTTCCCGCCCAAAAGAAAAAGCGTAACGGCAGTTGTGGCGGAACAGGAAATAACAGAAGCCAAAAAGGGAGAAAACCCTCTGTATATAAGGGGCAGATATACAAAAAATATTGTTATGAACGTAAATATAAGCCCTGCCACAGACAAAAGCCCCTTTTTTCCTCCTATTATGTAAAGACTTAAAAACAAAAGCCCTATTATTACATATACAGGATAAGCTCTGTAGTAACCGGCTACGCTTACAGTATAATTTCCGTTGTGTTCGCTTATTGTCACCATAACCTTCATTCCCACAGTACAGTCTGCTCCGTAAAGATAGGCGGAGCTGCTTGAAGCCGTAAATTCCTCGCCCTTATATTCTCCGCTTAATATTTTAACGTTGACCTCCTGCCGCCCTACTCTGGTTCCGTCCTCAATTAAATTATCCTTTAAAACTGCCATTACTTCTGCTTTTGCATAGGTTTTACCCTCACTGTTTATAAGTGGCACAAAATCAATATCATTAAGCAGTATAACAAAAATTACAGCGGCCGCAGCTGCAAGAACAAGCAAAATCTTTTTTAACATATTTTTCTCTCCTTAAATAAATTTTTCTGTCTAAAGAGATTATAAATTCAATTTTACACAAGTCAATAGACTTTACAAAGATTTAAACAAAGTTTTTCCTGTATTTGGTAGAAAAATACGGGTGCTTGTCTATAATATAAAGTGGTTTAAGGAGATGATTCCTTAAATTACATATACCTTATAAAATAAAAACAAAAAGGAGAGTTATTATGAAAAGGAAAATTGCAGTAGTTTTATCTTTTGTTCTTCTTACAAGCGCAATTGTTTGGGCGGCCGACAATGACGGCTGGACAGAAGCCTCGCAGACAGCGGCGGCAGGAAACGGCGCATGGGAAGAATGGTGCGAAAAATGGGAAGATGAAAAGGACAATATGGAAATTATGTCTCTTACTCCCGGTGAAACTGAAGATGAGCTTAACTTTGGCTGGTATTCAGACGAGGAAGAGGGCGTTCCCGCTTTCAGATGGTATCAGGACATTACTCTTTCGGACGCAGCACTTTCAGCCTCGGCTCTGCAAACCGTAAGCCAGTCAAGTGCTGTTCCCGGCTATAACAGCAACAAGGTAACCGTAAAAGACCTTACTCCCGGTGAAACATATTACTACAGCTATACAAAAGACGGAGCTTGGACAGAGCCCGTTAAATACACAGTTAAAAGCACCTCAAACGGCTTCAACTTTGCCTTCGTAGGCGACCCTCAAATCGGTTCTTCATATGAAAATGTTGCCACAGGAGAAACCTCAGAACAGGGTCAGGATGCAGCCGTTAGAAACGACAGCTTTAACTGGAACGATACCCTTGAAAAGGCCTATGAGCTTAACCCCAATATGAGCTTTTTCTTATCTGCCGGCGACCAGATTCAGTCAAGAGATAAGAAAACCTCCGACACAACCCATGCAGCCTACACAGCAAACGAAATAGAATACACAGGCTATCTTATGCCCGAAATCCTTAAGAGCCTTCCCGTTGCTACCACAATAGGAAACCACGATGCTTTAAGCTCAAACTATTCCTATCACTTCAACAACCCCAATGCAAGCCAGACAGGTTCAACCTATGCCGGCGGCGACTATTATTTCAGCTATGGAAACACACTTTTCATTATGATTAACACAAACAATACAAACGTTGCCGAACACAGTGCCTTTATTGAAGAAGCCTGCGAATCCGACAAAGACGCAGAGTGGAAAATCGTTTCACTCCATCAGGATATTTACGGTTCAGGAGAGCACTCAAACGAGCCCGAAATCGTAGAGTTGAGATACGGTCTTATTCCTGCCTTTGAGGATAACGACATTGACGTTGTACTTACAGGCCATGACCACACCTACTGCCGTTCCTATATGATGAAGGGCGGAACAATGGACGAGGATAATTTCATTAGCGAAGACGATTTCGACGCCTATATTGACGGAGACATAGAAATAGACGAAACTTACGAAAATTATCTTACATCTATTGAAGATGCAGACTATGTTGCGGAAACAGACAGCAGTGTTGTTACAAACCCAACAGGCATACTCTATACGACAGCAAACTCAGCCTCGGGCAGCAAATATTATGACCTTGTTGAACACAAACAGGCCTATGTAGCCGCAAGATGGCAGGAAGATATTCCCACATTCTCAATGATAAACATTACAGATGATACATTTACAATAAACACCTACAGAACAGATACCATGGAATTAATTGACAGCACTTTCTCTATAGTTAAAAACGATGAGGCGGCCGAAACAACAACCGAGGAAGTTACGGAAGAATCCACGGAAGAAACAACCGAAGCAGCAACTGAAACAACTACAGCCACCGAAACAACCACAGCAAAGTCAAAAAGCTCTTCTTCCTCTTCATCCTCCGGCGGCGGTTCGTCATATTATTCAAGCAAAACCGCATCAAAAGCCGAAACGGAAACAGAGGACAGCAGCACCGATGAAACGAACAGCTCCTCTGAAGCTTCGGAGAGTTCATCACAAAACAAAGCTGCAGCAGAAACAGTTAAAATTTCAATCGGCAGCACAACTGTTTCCATAGGAGACAAAACCTACGAAATAGACGCTGCTCCCTACATACAGGCCGACAGCAGTTCAACCCTTGTTCCCTTAAGGTTTGTTACTCTTGCCATATTACAGGAAAACATCGATGAAGCCGACACAAGCGATATAATTTCGTGGGATGCTTCAACAAAAACCGCTTCCGTAACCTACAACGGAAACATCATAACCTTCACCTCCGGCAGTGAATATATGTATGTTAACGGCGAAAAGATTCTTATGTCAAACGGAGCAAAAGCCGAAATATCAAACGGAAGAATCTATATCCCGTTCAGAGCCTTGGGAGAGGCCCTCGGCATCAAGGTCAGTTGGGACAGCACCACAAAAACAGCTGTTTACAATTAAGAACAATATCAAAAAAATAATAAACCTCACATAAAAAGCGGGAATAGAAACAGATTTAATATTCTGTATTCTATTCCCGCTTTTGTAATCTGCACAAATAATGCAGTAAGAAAGTGAGACTTCAAAAAGCTGCGAAAAATTGAATTTTCAATTTTTCGCAGCCTCATCCGGTTTATGCTTTATGAAAAGATTGCTTTAAATTTAAATATGAAATTTTTTATTTTTTTATGGGAGTCGGCTCCTTTTGGCTTCCCATACCTTTTATTATTTCCTCTTTCTGAAAAATTTCCTGACAGCTTATGGGCATTTTATAATCTTTTTTTCTTTGATAGCTGCCATCGGGTTTCATAACCCTTGCCTTTACATTATCATTTTGAAGCTCGTCTATAATATGGAACAGGCGAGATCTTGTTTTTCTGTCGAGAACGGGACAGCCCACCTCAACACGGCGCTCTGTGTTTCTGGTCATAAAATCAGCTGAGGATATGTAAAGCTGTGCATCGGGTTCTCTTCTGAAGCAATATATGCGGCTGTGTTCCAAATATCTGCCCACTATGGAAAATACCTTAATATGGTCTGTCAGTCTTTCGATTCCCGGGAGGAGACAGCAGATTCCCCTTATGTTCATAACAACCTCAACCCCAGCCTGCGATGCTTCAGCAAGCTTGTCGATTATGTTTCTGTCTGTAAGAGAATTTAGCTTAAGGAAGATATAGCCTTCCGATTTTTTCTCTATTTCCCTGTCAATACAGGCTATAACCCTGTTTTTAAGCTCAAATGGAGAAACCAAAAGCTGTTTGTATTTTCCGTTCAGATTTGCCGTAGCCATATTTTGGAAAAACTGTGCTGCATCTTCTCATATCTCTTGATTAGCAGTCATTAAGCAAAGGTCTGTATACTGTTTTGCTGTTTTCTCGTTATAATTCCCTGTTCCTATTTGGGTTATATATTTGATTCTGTTGTGCTCCCTTCGTGTAATAAGGCAGACTTTTGAGTGAACCTTAATTCCTTCAAAGCCATAAAGAATAGTGCAGCCGGCTTCCTCAAGTCTTTCAGCCCACTCAATGTTGTTCTTCTCGTCAAAACGTGCACGAAGCTCCATAAGAACCACAACCTGCTTTCCGTTTTCTGCCGCTGCACACAAATATTCTGCCAGTCTGGCTTTAGCAGCTAAACGGTAAATTGTAATTTTAATAGACAGCACATCCGAATTTTGGGCGGCTTCTGAAATCATGCGAAGGAAAGGTTCCATAGATTCATAGGGATAAAAAAGCAGAGTGTCGTTTTTTTCAATCTGGGGAATGATTTTTTCGTTTGGGTTAATTCGGGAAGAAAACCTGGGCGTATAGGCAGGGTCGCAGAGGGCGGCAGCACTTTCTTTGGGGAGCAGATCTCCAAGTTTGAAAAGATAATCCAAATGAATAGGGGACTTTGTAAGGAAAATCTGTTCGCCGGGCAGAGACAGAAAGCGGCTCAGAATTTCTACAGTGCTTTCGCTTAACATTCCCTGAATTTCAAGACGAACAGGGCAAAGACGGGTTCTCTTTTTTACTATTTTTTTCATATGCTGACGGAAGTCCATATCCACATCATAGGCCTCGTCCTCCGGAGCAATATCGGCATTTCGTGTAACGGAAATAACTGCCTTGTTCAAAACAGTAAACTGGTTGAATATATCTCCGGCTAACTCCAAAAGTATGTCTTCTGTCAAAATGTAGTGAATTCCCTCTCTTCCAGACGCAGAAACGGCGGCAGAGAAGCCGGCACGGGCAAAATGCCCAAAAGCTGTTTATCATTGCGTTTTAAAGAAAATATTATATCCAGTTCTTTGTTGGGCAGATGCGGGAAAGGATTATGTATGTCTACAATTTGGGGAGAAAGAATGGGCTTTACCTCTTTTTCAAACCATGCGGCAACTTGCTTTTTTGCCTTTTCATCCAGTTCATCAAACCCCAAACGGCATATGTTGCAGGCACGGCATCTGACATCCAGCTCGTCCATAACTTTGTCTCTTTGCTTATAGAGAGGAATAAGAGCCTTGAAAATATCCTGAAGCTGTTCCTTCGGAGTCTTTCCTGAACGGCAATCAATGTGGGTTTCTTTAAGAAGGCGCATATCGTGAAGGGAGCCTACTCTTATCATAAAAAATTCGTCTAAATTACTTGAAAAAATTGCGGCAAATTTAAGCCTTTCCATAAGAGGTACGCTTTCGTCCTTTGCTTCTTCCAAAACTCTTTCGTTAAATTTAAGCCACGAAAGCTCTCTGTCCTGTGTATATTGTGCGTTTACTTCAGAATCCATATTGTTCTCCTCCTGTTGTTTTAAAAGTATATATTTACAATCTGAGATTCTTTTTTGTTTATCTACAGTATTTTCTTCTTTTTGAAAATAAGCAGACAAATTATAATAACAGCCAGACTGATCAAAATAATAACCGGATAACCTGTTTTCAGCTCCGGCATATTTTCAAAATTCATGCCGTACCACCCTGTAATAAGCGTCAGCGGAAAAAATATTGTGGAGACTATAGTCAAAAATTTCATATTATCATTCTGTTTTGCATCAACCAAAGCCTGATAAGCGTCCCTCACCTGTCTTGCATATTCCAAAAGGTAGCCTGTCCTGTCTTTAAGGCGCTCCGCCCTGTCGGCTGCTGTTCCGAAATATTTAAGCTGCTTTCGGGCAAAGTAGCGATCCTCGTTTTCCTCAAGCTCCCGGGTCATATCAGTAAGCTGGTCATAATAGCTGCGAAGTGTTAAAAGCTGTTTTCTGACAGGCTGAAGTCGGCTTTGAAAGTGTTCCTCAATTCCCTTTGAGGCTTCGTATTCCATCTCCATAAGGGTGTTTTCATAGGTTTCCAACATTTCCGCATCTCTTGAAATAAACTCCGCAATAAAATTGGATAAAAACCGCTCCCGCGTTTCCCCCTGATGAACCTTTCTTGTCCTTATTCTGTTAATAAGACGGGAGGCAAAGGCTCCGTTGTCAATAAGCACTACATATTTGGCAGTGACAATATATGCAATTTGATAGCGCTCCCCGAGAACGTCCAAAAGAGGCGGTATCGACAGAGCTCCGTAAAGACACTCCGGCTGGCTTTCCAACTTGCAGAAAAATATTTCCGTTAAGGAACCGCTGATTAATTAGCTCATCGCAGCTTCAACGTTAATTTTTCCGATTGCTGCGTCACTCGCTTTTGACGTAGGCTCCGACTACGCCCGCAAGCGACTTCCTTGCCCTCGAAAAAATTAATGTTAAATCTGCTTCGGCGAATTAATCATCGTTTCCTTAAGGAAACATCAATCTCCGCCTGAATTCCCAGTGCTTTTAAAATATAGGGATATTTGTTTTCGTTTGTGACAATAACTGCGGAGTCTCCGTTTTTAATAATGGTGTCCAAATTTGTTTCCCGAAGCTGACTTCCAAGCTGATAAATCATTTTCCATAGCATCACCCTTCTGTTTTATTGCCTGCCGAACCTGCGCACTTATATAATACAACACACAAAAATTTTACGATACCATATAAATGCAAATCTCTTGTAAAATATAGGTTAGAAAGTAGATTTGGATATTTTGCTTTTCGCTTCAGTTTCAAAACGAAATATTCTGCATAAACGACAAGATTATCAGCATTTCGCATTTTCCTCTCAGAAGGATACCGGATACGGCGGCGGTAAACCGAGCTATAGCAACGAGACCGAAGCCGCCGATTATTGTGTTGAAAATTTCTGCTGAAACATATTTATATTTGCAGTTCAAAATATGGTCTATGGGTATGCCGTGAGCTATAAAAACTATACGAAAGGCTATATAGATACCGGAATAGTCTAATAGAAGAGTTGTTGTCATTGTGTCCATTGCGGCTTTGCCTACGTTCATTCCGAAGCGGGCAGCTTATGAAACAACTGTACCTGTGCACACCCAAAGATTACAGACAGAACATCTTGCAAAAAACAGACTGTACTTTACGATGACAACAGCAGAGCATAATCTTCTCGTATCTTATCATCATTTCCCATATTAATATCATTTAGAGAAGAGGGAGATGATAAGATTGATATTTGTTTATTTTAGTATTTATTTAATTTAGTATTTATTTGTGGGGGATTTTCCTGTTTGGGCTTTCCCCGAATAGGATTATCCAAGACAGGATTTCCCCGAACAGGGTTTCCCAAAACAGGGTTTTCCTCTTTTGGTTTTTCACCAATGTGTTTCATATCTTTATTTTCAGACACACTTATCCCATCGGAACAATTTTCGAACAATATTTCATCCACAATGAGATTGTCCCTGTCAGGCTGTTCGTCTGCCGATTTTTGCAAACCCATAGTTTCAATATGTTTGCAAATTTCTTCTTCAATCTCATTGTCATTTTCCATAAAGTTGTCAACATCATCGACAGTATCAATCTGTTCATAGTAATTTTCATTTTCAGAATCAGGCTGTATATAACAATCGGCATTTTCTTCAATGGCATCGTTGTCACAGGGGTTTTCATATATTGTATATTCCACTTCTCCCATCTGTCCCTTTTCATTTCTGCATCTGCTCCGTACAACATAGCCTGCGTTTTCAAGTTCCTTTACAGCCGAAGCCACACAGTCAGTTCCATCCTTAGCCATAGAAGCAAGCCCCTTAATTGTAAACTTCCAGCTATCCGAAACGCTTAACATAAAAGACAATAACCCCTTGGCTTTAAATGAAAGCCTCTTATCCCACAAATGATAATTGCTCATAGTCGTAAAATTACGGTTCGTCTCAACCCTTACTATAGTACCGTTACCTTTATTATTCATTTTCAATTCCTCCATATTTAAAAATTGTTATAGTTGCAATAGATAAATCCTTTACCCAACACAAATACAAAATCGTATATAAAAAAGTTCTGTTAATTCATAATCTCATATAAATCAACAGAACCCTTTGCCGTTTTCAATTATTAAGTTTTTAAGCATTATAGATGGCTCTTTTTCAAAATTGGTGTCAATGTGGTGCCAAATCACTAATTTTTAGTGGTATCAATTGCTCAAAAAAGCTGATTATTTAGAGGTTTTTAAAGCATTTGAGTTACTAAGTTTGTTTTGCATTCAGCAAAAACGATATTGAAAAGGTACAGCCCATAATAGACAGCGTTGTAAATCAGAAAGATGAAGTTGATAAAAAAGTTGAAGCTATAGAAGAAAATGCAAAAATTGAGAAAAAAGCCGAAAATACAGACGTTGAAAATACTGCGGAAGAAGCTGCCCAAACTATAACGCAGACTGACATAGATTCAGTTTTAAGCAAAGGCAGCGGCTTTCAGTCGG
>JAJQFB010000045.1 GCA_021201395.1 Clostridiales bacterium
AAATGTATCCTCTTGCCTAATACACAAGAGGATTTTTTAACGTCTGATTATTGACTGCTTACGATGGAACACTTGCTGCGTACCATATCACCTTTATCGGTTATATAGCCGAAATTCAGAGCTGTTCCGAACGGAGTACAAGTTATGCGTTTAAAAGACTTGATTACAGAGTTTGCCCCCTTTATTTTTAAGATAAACTTTTATTTTCGCCGTTTTTGTGAAAAAAGCTGTATACTGCCTCGGCGCTTCGCCGATCCATTCCCTCTACAGCTTCAAGCTCTTCGGGGCTTGCTTTTTTTATGCCCTCTATGTCGCCGAAGCGTTTTATGAGCCGTTTGCGTCTTATTTCACCTATGCCCTTTATATCGTCCAAAACGGAGTGAAACTCACGGTTTTCCCTTGATTTTCTGTGATATTCTATGGCGAAGCGGTGAACCTCGTCCTGTATTCTCGTCACAAGCTTAAAGCCCTCGGAACTTAAGGGCAGGAGAACCTCTTTGCCCTTGTATATAAGACCTCTCGTTCTGTGGCGGCTGTCTTTAACCATTCCGCAGACGGGAACATTTATATTAAGCACCCTTAAGGTCTGTTCAACAACATGTACGTGACCCTTGCCTCCGTCTATAAAAAGCACGTCCGGCAGAACATTAAATTTCGGCTTTTCGGTTTTTTCCTCTTTTTCCTTTTTATATCTCAAAAACCTCCTTGTTATAACCTCCTCCATACTTGCGTAGTCGTTGGGGCCGTAAACCGTCTTTATCCTGAACTTTCTGTAGTCGCTTCTTTTCGGCTTTCCTCCCTCGAAAACCACCATTGAAGCCACAGACTCAAAGCCCTGTGTGTTTGAAATATCGTAGGATTCTATTCTGTTTATGTCGAAATCGGCTTCTATGGCTTCCTTTATTTCCCTTAAGGCCCCCGTGGTTCTGCTCTGTTCACGCTTAAATTCATCGCCTAATTTATTTAAGAGTATGCCGGCGTTTTCGTCCGCCAAATGACAAAGCTTTTGTTTTCCGCCTTTTTTAGGTATATAAAGGCTGACTTTTTGGCCTTTCACCCCACTTAACCACTGTTCTATTATCTCTCTGTCCCCTATTTCAACGGAGGTAAAAATTTCTTTCGGTATAAAGGGTGTTCCGCCGTAAAACTGCTTTATGAAGTTTTCAGCTGTTTCCTCTCTTGAGCATTCCTCGGGATAGGTCAGTATAAAATGTTCCCTGCCCACAAGCTTTCCGCCTCTTATAAAGAAAATCTGTATGACGGCCTCCCCCTCTGCTCTGGCTAAGCCTATTACGTCCCTGTCGCAGTCTGCCATATCCTCCACTACCTGCTTTTCCCCAAGTTTTTTTATGGCGGCTATGCTGTCACGGAGCTTTGCGGCCTTTTCAAACTCCAGACCCTCTGAGGCCTCAACCATTCTCTCTTCAAGCTCTTTCAAAATTTTGTCCTGCCTGCCGTTTAGGAAATCCTCAACGGCGTCTGTGTGGGCTTTATATTCCTCCTCGGAAACCTGCCCCGTACAGGGGGCTAAACACTTTCCTATATGATAATTAAGACAGGGTCTCTCCTTTCCTATGTCTTTGGGGAATTTCTTTCGGCAGCGTCTTAACTGCCAGACGTTGTTTATAATTTCAAGATTTTCCTTTACCATAGCGGAGCTTGTGAAAGGGCCGAAATATTTGGCCTTGTCCTTTCCCCTCTGTCTTGTCATAAATACTCTCGGAAACATCTCGTTTGAGGTCAGCTTTATATAGGGGTAGGTCTTGTCGTCCGTCAGCATAATGTTATACTTAGGACTGTATTTTTTTATAAGGTTGTTTTCCAAAATAAGGGCCTCAACCTCAGAGTCCGTAACAATATACTCAAAGGAGGCCATATGGCTGACCATTGAATTAACCTTAATGCCCTTGCCGCTGCCTGACTGAAAATACTGCCTTACTCTGTTTTTAAGAATTTTGGCCTTGCCCACATAAATAACAACCTCGTCCTTATCTTTCATTATATAAACCCCCGGCTTAGCCGGCAGCCCTTTAAGTTCCTTTTCAAAATCAAACATAAGCTCACCTCTTGTTTTAAATTATATCATTTTAAAAATAAAATTACAACCCTTATCAAAAATTCAAATTTTTAATTAAAATTTTGTGAAAAATTCAGGTAAAAAAATCCTTTACTTTAGGTAGGTTTTGGTGTATAATAAAATTAAGGACAAATGTTTTTCTGAAAGCGAGGATTTTTAATATGAAAGCACTTATAAAAAAGGTTGTGACAGGTCAAGACCTGACCTTTGACGAAGCAAAAGACGCTATGAGCAAGATGTTAGGCGGCGGTGCCACCCACGCTCAAATAGCCTCTTTCTTAACGGCTCTTACGATTAAGGGCGAAACACTCGACGAAATAGTAGGCTGTGCTACGGTTATGAGGGAAAAGGCCGATCGGGTTTCTCCCAAAGGCAGACCCAACTATGTAGACCTTGTAGGTACAGGCGGCGACGGTACGTTCACTTTCAACATCTCCACAACGGCGGCTTTTGTTGCCGCAGGAGCGGGCTGCAGCATTGCAAAGCACGGAAACCGTTCAATTTCTTCAAAATCGGGAGCCATAGACGTTTTGGAAAAATTGGGCATAAACGTTATGCTTGAGGCTTCTCAGGTTGAAAAGTGTATCGAAGAAAACGGCATAGGCTTTATGTTTGCCCAGATTATGCACAAATCCATGAAAGACGTAGGAATTGTAAGACGTGAGTTAGGAATAAGAACGATTTTCAACATCTTGGGCCCTCTTTCAAACCCCTCATGGGCCGAGGGCATGGTTGTAGGTGTTTTCAGCAATGAGCTTGTAGACCCTTTCTCAAAGGCGATGAAGATAATGGGTGTTAAAAATGCGCTTATTATGCACAGTGCAGACGGTATGGACGAGCTTTCCACCTCTTCAGACACTCTTGTGGCCGAAATTAAAGACGGCGAAATAACGACCTACACAATAACCCCGGAACGGTTCGGCTTTAAGAGAGCGGATATTTCCGACTTAAAGGGCGGCGACGCAGACTATAACAAGAACATAACACTTTCAATACTTAAGGGTGAGGAAAAAGGCCCCAAGAGGGATATAGTTCTTCTTAACGCCGCAGGCACCCTCTATGTAGGAAAGGCTGCTTCTTCCATTCAGGAGGGTATTAAGCTTGCCGCCGAGTCAATCGACAGCGGAGCCGCTTTAAAAACCCTTGAAGCCGTAAAGGAATTTACAAACAGAGTATAATTTAAGAATTTAAGGAAAAAATACAGTTATAAACATTTATAAAGAGACAATGTTTTTCTTGATCCCGTCCGGATAATAGGGCTTACCTTAAAGCCCGGGGAAGCCGGTTTTCAGATAAGCCCCTTCTATTGTAATGGCGCATTGATAAAACGAAAGGAGGAAAATAATGTTTAACGTAGGTGATAAAATAGTTTATCCTATGTACGGTGCGGGCGTAATTGAGGAAATAGAGGAAAAGGAAATAGACGGAAAGACCTGTCTTTACTATGCTATGATGCTGCCTGTGGGCAATCTTAAGATAACAATCTCCGTTTTAAAGGCGGAGTCTTTGGGGGTAAGATATATTTCACCCTCAGAGGAGGTTCTCGATACCATAAGAACGGTAGGGCCTATTGAAATGTCGTCTAACTGGAACGAAAGATATAAGGATAATTCGGCACGAATTAAAACAGGAGAGCTTAAAAAGGTTGTAGAGGTTTTTAAAACCCTTATTTTAAAAGAAAGACAGAGAAGTCTTTCAAGTGTAGAGAAAAAAATGCTTAACAACACAAAGCAGATTATTGTAAGCGAAATTATACTTTCCCAGGGGATGGAAAAATCCGAAGCGGAAAAATTATTATACGATACCACACTTACAAAGGTATCCACATAAAAAGAGAGGCAGGGCTTAAAATCAAAGTCCTGTCTCTCTTTTTGTCTTTATTTAAGGGGCGGCGGATGCAGGCTTGAGTGTACTTTTAAAATCTTAATAAAAATTATGAAAAAAGTTGTATGCTGCTGCAATTTTTTGACGATGACATCTTGAAAATGAAGAAAAAAGTTAATATAATATAAAGTGAGCATTTTTGTCGCCAAGCCCGAGGCTTAACAGCCAATCGGCAAAGAATGACAATTTATGAATAATTATATAGAAAATCAACAAGGAGGAAATTTTTGAAATGAAAAGATTTATAGCTGTGTTTTTAGCGGCAGGTCTCTTATTAGGCGGCTGCGGCGGCAGTGAGGAAACAGCCGAACCCGAAACTGCAACCGAGACTGAAACAGAAACAGAAGCCCAAACCGAGGAAGAATCGGAAACAGCCGAACAAACCACGGCAGCAGAAACCCAAAACACAACAGCCGAAGAGACAACAGCGGCCGTAACAGAAGCACCAACCGCCGCCCCTGCGGAAGCCCAAACCGAGGCGCCCGTTCTTACGGAAAAAACAGTCCTTTCCTGCGGCGAGCTTTACACAAAGTGCGTTGAAAGCGGTAATTTTGTTGAGCTTGTGGCCTGCGACAGCGACTATGTTATGAATTATTTCGGCATAGACACAACCGCTCTTAAGGGCTATGCCGTTGGGGAAGCCCTTGAAGCCATTAAGGCCGATGCCCTGCTTCTGTTTGAAGCAAACAGTGAAAGCGAAGCGGCTGAAATAAAGGCCAAAATGGACGACTATTTGACAAGAAAACAAAACGAGCTTGAAAACTACAACGCAGAGGGCTATAAAAAAGCAGCAGCCGGAATAGTAGGCTCTTCGGGCAATTATGTCTATGTTATAATCTGTGAAAATTCTTCGGCCGTTTTAAATATAATCGAGGAAAATATCTAAATGGTTTTCAGCAGCTTAGAATTTTTGTTTTTGTTCCTGCCTGTATTTTTGACGGTATATTATATCGTCCCCTTTAGGGCAAAAAATTTAATACTGCTGACGGGGAGCCTTATTTTCTACGGCTGGGGAGAGCCTAAATACATACTTCTTTTGCTTATACTTTCCTTTACGGGGTATATATGCTGTCTTGCTATGGAAAAAACCCGTGAAAACAGACTTATAACAAGGCTTGTTTTGATTCTTTCCCTTGCAGTCTGTTTAGGCGCCCTTATGTATTATAAATATTTCGGCTTTATTGTCGAAAATTTAAGCAGACTTTCTTTCTTTAATATTGAAATAAATGCTCCGGCTCTGCCTATAGGGGTCAGCTTCTTTACTTTCCAGATTTTGAGCTGCTGTATAGACGTCTATTGGGGCAGGGTCAAGGCGGAAAAAAGCATAATTGATTTTGTGTGCTATGTAAGTATGTTCCCTCAGCTTATAGCCGGCCCTATAGTAAGATTTTCCGACATAAGCAGGGAGCTTCACGAAAGAACCCACAGCCTTGACAATTTCTTAAACGGAGCCTCGAGACTTCTTATAGGAATTTTCAAAAAGGTTCTCATAGCCGACAGAATCGGCACCCTGTGGACGGTTATTAAAGCCGGAGACTACGGAGAAATGTCGGTTTTGACGGCCTGGCTCGGTATAATCTGCTTTACGCTGCAGCTTTACTACGATTTCAGCGGCTACGGAGATATGGCCATAGGCATGGGGCGTATGATGGGCTTTAACTACCTTGAAAACTTCGACTACCCCCTGTTTTCAAAATCCATAACGGAATTTTGGCGCAGATGGCATATGTCCCTGTCAAGCTGGTTTCGGGATTATGTGTATATACCCTTAGGGGGAAACAGGTGCAGCAAGGCAAGGCACATATTGAACATTTTTATAGTTTGGGGTCTTACGGGAATTTGGCACGGTGCCTCTTGGAATTTTCTCATATGGGGGCTTTACTACGCCTGTCTTTTGGCCGGAGAAAAATATATATGGGGGAAAGCTCTTAAGAAGCTTCCCTCGGCTGTAAGACACCTTTACTCTGTCTTTATTGTGGTCGTAGGCTTCGGCATCTTCGACCTGACGGGCTTAGGGGAAATTTTGAGCTATTTTAAGGTGCTTTTCTTCGCAGGGAGCAATCCCTTAATAGACAGAGCCTTTCTGTATAACATAACAAACGGCGGTGTTATCCTTCTTATGGGAATTATTTTCTCCGCTCCCCTTTACAGGCTTTATATAAACCGCTGTCAAAGTATTGAAAAAAAGGGAGTAAAATATGCCCTTTTGTTCGGAGACGGGGTCATAAGGCTTGTTTTGTTCGGGGCGGCGGTTTCCTTTATGGTAAGCAGCTCCTACAGTCCTTTCCTGTATTTCAGATTTTGAGGTGAAGCCTATGAATAAATTTTATATTCTGCCCTCTGCTGCTGTGGTGATTTTGCTTATCGCCTTTATAATATCTCCCAAAAAGGAATTTTCCGAAAACGAAAACAGATATTTACAAGACTTCCCTGAGCTTAACTCGGAAACGCTTTTAAGCGGAGATTTTACCGGGGGGTTGGGAACCTATATAGAGGATCACTTTCCCTTAAGAGACGGCTTTATGGAGCTTAACGGAATTTTTTCCGTCTATGCTTTGGGTCAAAAGGAAATAAACGGTGTTTATGTAGGAGAGGACGGCTGTTTTTTAGAGAAATATTCGAAGCCGGAAAGGATTAACGAAACGGCGGAGAAGATTAACAGTCTGACGGAAAAAACGGACAGCAAAATTTACTGTGCATTGGCGCCTACGGCGGCGGAAATATATAAGGAAAAGCTTCCTGCCTTTGCGGAGGAAACAGGCCAGCTTGAGGCACTTAAAGAATATTATTCCCTTATAAACGCCGATAATATAGACATCTGCACTGCACTTTACGAAAATAAAGAGGAAAAGCTATACTATAACCTTGACCACCACTGGACGGCTAAAGGCGCATACATAGGCTACAGAGAAATAGCCTCGGAAATGGGTCTTGAGCCTTTTGATGAGGATTTCTTCGACATAGAACAGGTGACGGACAGCTTTAAGGGGACAATATATTCAAAGGTAAATATGGGAGCGGATCAGGCGGACACTATGGAGGTTTACAAAAGCGGAACAGACTTTACCGTAAGCTACACCGACACGGAAGAAACAACGGACAGCTTTTACAATTTTGACTATTTAGACCAAAAGGACAAATACTCTATGTATTTAAACAACCTCCACTCCCTTATAGAAATAACAAACAACTCACAGGGAGCCCGGGGAAATCTGGCGGTTATAAAGGACAGCTATGCAAATTGTCTTATACCCTTTCTTGCGGAGCATTACAAAACCGTCTATGTCTTTGACACAAGATATTACAGAGGGTCTGTTTGCAGCTTTATAAACGAAAACAAAATTGAAGATGTGCTTGTATTATACAACCTGAACACCATTGATGAGGATTTGGGGATAGACGGCATATATTAGGAGGAATTATATTGAAAAAGAAAATTTTTGCGGTTTTTCTTGCCGCATTTTTCTCGGTATCGGCTTTAACCCGGGGAACAGCCCTCGGGGATACGGGGGCGGCCGCCGTTACATATACAAAGCCCATACCGGATATGCCCGTATATGACAGTGAAACAGACTCTTTTTTTGAAAATTCCGTTTTCTGCGGAGATTCCCTTATGCAGGGGTTTGAGATGTACTGTCAATACAGGGGAGAGGGCTTCCTTTCAGACCCTCTGTTTTTGGCGGCTGCAAGCTTTTCATTAAAGCAGGCAATAGGACCTGTTACCTCTTCCACTCTTCACCCTTTATATCAGGGGGAAAAGCTTTCGGTTGAGGACTCCATTGCAAAGTGCGGAGCGGAAAAGGCCTTTCTGTTTTACGGTATGAATGATTTGGTTTGGACTGAGCCCGAGGACGCCGTAGAGGAGTATAACACCCTGATTTTCAGGATACACAACAAGGCGCCCGATGCCAAAATTTACATAATAGGAGCCACCTATATTTATGCCCCGGCTCAGAGATTTTCAAGCGGATATACAAATGAAAATATGAGAATTTTTAACGACACTATGTATAAATATTGTCAGAACTATGACTATATTGAATTTATAAACATAGGCGACAGGCTTATAGACGAAACAAACGGCCTGAGAAGCGAATACACCTCAGACAATTATGTACATATGACTATGGCGGGCTATGATGTCTGGGTTAAGGTCTTAAGAGCCTATGCAAGAGATTTTACGGCAGATGAATGACTGCTCAAAGGAGGAATTTCCGAAATGAAAAAAAACACTGCTGCTTATGATTTCCTGTCTGCTTGCCGGAAGCATAAATATATTTGCCGATGAAGCAGCAAACTCAACAACAAACGAAACCTACGTAGAGGGAACAAGCTATGCAAAACCAATCCCCGATATGCCTATATATGACAGCGAAACCGACGCTTTCTTTGAAAATTCCGTTTTCTGCGGAGATTCCCTTATAGACGACTTTAAACGGTATTGTATGGCAAAGGGCAGCGGCTTCCTTTCGGAACCTCTGTTTTTGGCGGCTACAAGCTTTTCTCTTATGCAGGCTATAGGCCCCGTTACCTCAACAACCTTCCACCCCCTATATCAGGGCGAAAAGCTTTCCGTTGAGGATTCCATGGCAAAATGCGGAGCGGACAGAGCTTTCCTGTTCTTCGGTATGAACGATTTGGAGTGGACGACACCCGAAAAGGCCGTTGAAGAATATAACACGCTTATATTCAGAATACACAACAAGGCTCCCGAAACAAAGCTCTACATAATAGGACTAACCTATATTTACGATTCGGCTCAAAAATATGATTCCGGCTTTACAAACGAAAATATGAGAATTTTCAACGACACTATGTATCAATACTGTCAGAAATATGACTATATCGAGTTTATAAACATAGGGGACAGGCTCATAGACGGCACAAACGGCCTTAAAAGCGAATATGTTTCCGACGGCATAGAGCATATGACAACCGCAGGCTATGACGTATGGACAAAGGTTTTAAGAGCCTATGCAAAGGATTTTACGGCGGCGGAAGCCAAAGAGGCCGAGACTGCCGAACAGCAATAAAGCATTAGAGCAATTTAAGCAGAAAGGAGAAGTTAATATGAGAAAAACGGCAATTCTTGTGATTATTTGTATGCTTATGGGGAGCATAAACGTTTTTGCAGGGGAAAACAGTCTTTTAAATTCAGAGGGCGGTATTATTGAAGCAAGCTATGTAAAGCCCATACCGGACACCTCAGTATATGACGCAGAAACCGATGCCTTTTTTGAAAAGTCTGCCTTTGTGGGGGATTCCGTTATGCTTGGTTTCCAAAGATATTGTCAGACTAAGGGAAGCGGCTTCCTTTCCGACCCTCTTTTCTTAACCTCGGGAAGCTTTTCACTTTGGGAGGCCGTAAGCCCCGTTTCCTCAGGCTCTCTTCACCCCATATATCAGGGTCAGAGTATGCTCGTTGAGGGCGCAATAGCCAAAAGCGGAACGGAAAAGGTTTTTATACAGCTCGGCACAAACGACATAGGCTGGAAAACAATAGATGAAACCGTACAGAATTACAACGACCTTATTTTCAGGATTCGCACTAAAGCTCCAAACGCCAAAGTGTATGTAATAGGGCTTACATATATGTACGGCCCCTCACAGAAAACAAACTTAAATAATGCCAATATGCGTACATTTAACGATACTATGTGTCAATACTGTGAAAAATATGACTATATGGAATTTATAAACATAGGCGACAGGCTTATAGACGATGACGGAAACCTTAAAAAGGAATATACCTCCGACGACTATGTACATATTTCAACAGAGGGCTACGATGTTTGGGTAAAGGTTTTAAGAGCCTATGCAAAATACTTTACCGAAACAGAACAAAACGCAGAATGAAATAAGTTATAAAAATACCGAAAATTATAATTACCGAAAAAAAACAAACCGCTCTGATATAATAAGCAGAGCGGTTTAATTTTTTTATATATAAAAATATATAAAAATTTTAGGTAAAAGCTGTAAATTTTGTAGATAAATTACGCTTTTATGAGGTTGAAAAAGATTTTTAGGTATGTTAAAATAATAGGGATTACGTATTAACTTAATTTACAGAAAAGAGAGATATTTATGCTTCAAAAAAGAGACGACATCAGAAATATAGCCATAATTGCCCATGTTGACCACGGCAAAACCACCCTTGTGGACGAGCTTTTAAAGCAAAGCGGAACTTTCCGTTCCAATCAGGTTATAAGGGAGAGAGTTATGGACTCGGGGGACATTGAGAGAGAAAGAGGAATAACAATTCTTTCCAAAAACACCTCCGTTTATTATGATGATGTTAAAATAAATATAGTTGACACCCCCGGCCACGCCGACTTCGGCGGAGAGGTTGAGAGAGTTTTGAAAATGGTAAACGGCGTTGTTTTGGTTGTAGACGCTTTTGAGGGCGCTATGCCCCAGACGAAGTTTGTGCTTAAAAATGCCCTGTCGTTGGGGCTGCCCGTTGTTGTCTGCATAAACAAAATAGACCACCCCGAAGCAAGACCCGACGAAGTGGTAGACGAGATTTTGGAGCTTTTCATAGAGCTTGAAGCCAGCGATGAACAGCTTGACTCCCCCTTTGTTTTTGCCTCAGCAAAAGAGGGAAAGGCCGGAGCCACCTTCGAGGAGGCTATGGCGGCTGAGGATATGAAGGTTCTTTTCGACACAATAGTTGAACACATTCCCGCTCCCGAGGGCGACGATGAAGCAGGGCTTCAAATTCTCGTTACTACTATAGACTACAACGACTATGTGGGAAAAATAGGCATAGGCAAGGTTGAAAACGGGGTTATAAAAACAGGCGATGAGGTAGCCATAGTAAACCACCACGACCCTGACAAAATGGAAAAAATAAAGGTAACAAAGCTCTATGAATTTGAGGGTCTTGAAAGAATAGAAATTAAAGAGGCTTCCGTAGGGGCTATTGTGGCGGTTTCGGGTATGCCTGAAATTCACATAGGCGACACAATCACCTCTGTTTTAAACCCTATGCCCCTTGAATACAACAAAATCTCGGAGCCTACCTTAGCTATGACCTTCAGTGTAAACGACAGTCCCTTTGCAGGGCAGGAGGGCAGGTTTGTAACAAGCCGCCATCTCCGTGACAGACTTTTTAAGGAGCTTAACACAGATGTTTCGCTGAGAGTTGAAGAAACGGATATTGCCGAGTGTTACAAGGTTTCCGGCAGGGGCGAGCTTCACCTCTCCATCCTCATAGAGACTATGAGAAGAGAGGGCTATGAGTTTCAGGTTTCCCATCCCGAGGTTCTCTATAAGACGGAAAACGGCAAAAAGCTTGAGCCTGTTGAAATTGTGACTATAGATGTTCCCGAAGAATATGTAGGGGCGGTTATTGAAAAGCTGGATACGAGAAAAGGCGAGATGACAAATATGTCCCTTTCAAAGGACGGCTACACGAGGCTTGAATTTAATATTCCCTCAAGAGGCCTTATAGGCTACAGAAACGAATTTTTAACCGACACAAGAGGCACGGGCATAATGAGCACTCTTTTCAGCGGCTACGAACCCTATAAGGGCGACGTTTTCTCAAGAACACAGGGCTCCCTTATTGCCTTTGAAAACGGCGAGTCCATTACCTACGGGCTTTTTAACGCACAGGAAAGAGGCGACCTGTTTATAGGCCCCGGCGTAAGAGTTTACAGCGGTATGGTAGTGGGAAAACACTCCCGTTCAGGGGATATTGAAGTAAACGTATGCAAAAGAAAACAGCTTACAAACACAAGAGCAGCCGGCTCCGACGAGGCCTTAAAGCTTACGCCCCACTTAAATATGAGCCTTGAACAGTGCATAGACTTTATAGCGGACGATGAGCTTGTGGAGGTTACGCCTCAAAATCTGAGAATAAGAAAGAAGCTTCTCGACCCGGTTGCAAGAAGAAAGGCACACAGAAAGTAACCGTTATATAATAAGATAGGATTGTGGTATTTTATGGGCAGGAAAAATAAAAAAACAGGCGGCTCTTTTATAAAACAGGCGGTTATTTTGGCCGCCGCAAGTATGATTGTCAGGCTTTTGGGCTTTGCCTACAGAGTTCCCCTTACAAATATGATAGGCGACGAGGGAAACGGCATATACGCCGCCGGATACTACATCTACACCTTTTTCCTTATATTAAGCTCCTCAGGCCTGCCTGCGGCTATTTCAAAGATGATTTCCGAAAAGGCGGCTGTAGGGGAATACAAAAATGCAAATAAAATTTTCAGGGTATCTCTTTTTGTCGCCGGTACCTTAGGCCTTATAGGAACGGCGGTTATGTTTTTCGGCGCCGAATGGCTTGCAGAGCTTATAGGCAGTCCCCGAAGTGTCTACACTCTTGTAAGTCTTGCCCCTACGATTTTTATCTGTGCAATTATGTCTGTATACAGAGGCTGGTTTCAGGGGCTTAATACAACGGTGCCTACGGCGGTTTCACAGGTTGTGGAGCAGATTTTCAATGCCTTTTTCAGCATTTTTCTTGCATGGCTTTTAATAGGCTACGGCATAGAATGGGGTGCAGCCGGAGGAACAATGGGTACGGGAATAGGTGCTTTTGCAGGCCTTATAGCCATAGTCATTTTCAGCCTTGTTGCAAAGAAATATTATAAGGAAATGTTTTCGGAGGACAAGGGCGGCTATGCCGTTGAGGAGGCAAGAAAAATCGCCGCAAGGCTTTTTAAAACCACCGTACCCATTATAACGGGTACGGCCATCTTCTCAATGACAAACATTATAGATATGAAAATGGTTATGTCCAGACTTGCCGCAAGCGGAGCCTTTACTTCACAGCAGGCCGACATTCTCTACGGTCAGCTTACGGGAAAATATGTTACCCTTACAACTCTTCCCGTGTCTATTTCAACCGCTTTGGCAACGGCGGTTCTTCCCAACATTGCCGCAAGTGTTGTTATGAGGGACAAAAAAGCCGTAAAGGCAAAGGTAAACACCTCTCTCAGGCTTACTATGACAATTTCAATTCCTGCGGCTATAGGTATGGGGGCTTTAGCCAACCAAATTTTAAACCTCCTTTTCCCAAGCTATCCCGAAGGGGGCGAGCTTTTAGCTATAGGGGCAATCAGTATAATTTTCCTCGCCCTTTATCAGATAGAAACGGGAATTTTACAGGGAATGGGTCACGTCTACAGACCGGCCTTAAATGCTCTTATAGGGGCTGCTATTAAGATACCCCTTAATTATGTACTTATTGTAATACCGGAGATTAACGTAAAGGGCGCCGTTATAAGCACAATCGGCTGTTATGTGGCAGCTTCGCTTCTTAATATGTATGCCCTTAAGAAAGCCGCCGATATAAAATATGACTTTGTTTCAATTATAATAAAGCCCCTCATAGCCTCTCTCGTTATGGGAGTTGGCTGTCTAAGCTTATATAAGCTTATGTATAAGGCTTTGCCCTCAAATTCCATTTGCACCATACTTGCCATTTTAGCCGCAATAGTAATTTTTGTTGTGGTTCTTGCCCTTTTAAAAGGCTTTAAACGGGAGGATCTTATACTCCTGCCTATGGGCGGCAAAATGATTTCAATATTGGAAAAATTCAGGCTAATAGACTGATTGTAAAAAAACGGTATTGCAAAAGAGTTTAAAATATTATATAATCAAAACAGCACACATATTAGGTATATATTCCCAAAAGGGATATAAGCCGAAAATAAATTTAAAGGAGGAAATTTAAAACGGCAAACAAATATGCAGGAACAAAAACGGAAAAAAATCTCTGGGAAGCCTTTGCAGGCGAATCTCAGGCAAGAAACAAATATACCTTCTTTGCTTCCGTTGCAAAAAAGGCAGGCTATGAACAGATTGCCGAATTATTCCTTAAAACGGCTGCAAACGAAAAGGAACGCGCAGAGCTTTGGTTTAAGGCTTTAGGGGGAATCGGCGACACGGCGGAAAACCTTTTGGCGGCTGCCGAGGGCGAAAACTACGAATGGACGGATATGTATGACAGAATGGCAAAGGAAGCCGAGGAAGAGGGCTTTAAGGCTCTTGCGGCTCAGTTCAGAGGCGTAGCGGCTATTGAAAAGCTTCACGAGGAACGCTACAGGGCTCTGCTTAAGAATGTTGAAACCTTACAGGTATTCGAGAAGAGCGGTATTCAGGTTTGGGAGTGCAGAAACTGCGGCCATGTTGTAATCGGAACAAAGGCCCCTAAGGTATGTCCCGTATGTGCCCATGCTCAGAGTTATTTTGAAATAAAAGCCGAAAATTATTAATCTTTATAATTTACACATTAAAAGGGCTGCCGGAAAACAGGTAAGATAAACTGTTTTCGGCAGCCCCTGTTTATTTCGGTTTGCTGCAATTATATCTTCTCAAAAATCGCTGAATAATCGGGTTTTTAAACACCGCTTTTAACAATAGTTTATCTTCGGCGCTAAAGCTTTTTTACTGTTGAGTTTTGGCGTACCGATTTTCAACACACCTCAGTCACCGTGGGATTGCAGCAAAAAAATATTGCCACACTTTTTATAAATACAAATTGTGCTTTACCGATGCAGCACGGTGACAGCTCCCCTTAAAAGGGAGCCTTAGGATAATATAAAGACGAAAAAATGCCGCCTTCGGAAAGAAGTGGCATTTAATATTTTACTTAATTAATATTTAAGTTTGGGTTTATTATTCCTTAACGGCACCCATTGTAACACCCGTCATGAAATACTTCTGGCAGAAAGGATAGATAAACAGGAAAGGAATGATTGCTATGATGATAGCTGCGTTCTTAACTGTGTTAAGAGATGCGTTGTAGTTACCGTCAAAGGTAAAGGTATCATCGATAACGAGTGTTCTTAACTTAACCTGGAAGTTGTACTTAGCCGTATCTGAGATATAGATTACGTAATGAACGTATTCTGACCAGAAAGCTACGGCGAAGAACAAGCCGATTGATGCAAGAGCAGCCTTTGAAAGAGGAAGAACGATACGGAAGAAGATTCCGTAAGGTGAACATCCGTCGATTTCAGCAGCCTCGAACAGAGCGCGGGGAAGCTGTTCAAAGAAAGATCTCATAAGTACCAAGTTATAAACGTTCATTGATAAGGGGAAGATAACCGCAAACAGCGAGTTATAGAGCCCGATAGCCCTTATAACCAAGAACAGAGGGATAGTACCTGCGTTAAACATCATTGTGAAAAGGAACATATAACCGAAGAATTTGTTTCCGGGCATTTCCTTCTGAATAAGTATGTAAGCACCGATTGCGGAAAGAAGAAGACCGATAAATGTTCCGACGATTGTGGTGTAAACCGATACACCGAAAGCTCTCAAATATTCGGTGCCACCCTTTACCAGAATGTAAACATAACCGTCTACAGTGGGGTTGGAGGGCCACAGATTGAAGCCGTATACGGTATCGCCGTTAAATGAATCCGACAAAACCTTGATAATAGGGAGGATCATACAAGCCATAAGGAGAGTCATAAAGATAAAGTTGAATATAGCAAATATTGATCTTCCTCTATATCTCGGGTCGGTTAAACTGAATTTATATACCATTATGCTAAACCCCCTTTATTATACAAGACCGTAACCACGGACTCTCTTAGAGATGTTGTCCGTAATTATTACAAGGATAAGAGATACAATGGACCTAAAGACACCGATTGTTGTAGAATAGCCGTAGTTGGGAAGACCTACTGTGGGCTTAAGACCTACACGGTATGTATAAGTACCGATAACGTCAGCAACTGAGTAAACAGCCGAGTTATAAAGCACGAATACTGATTCGAAGATGTTCAAAACCCTAGCAAGGTTAAGAATGAATACAACGAGGATTGTGTTGCTGATTGAGGGAAGCGTAATGTTAAGAGTCTGCTGCCATCTGTTGGCGCCGTCGATTTCGGCCGCTTCGTAGTAATCGGGAGAAATACCCGCAAGAGCGGCGATATAGATAACGGTACCCCAGCCTATTTCTTTCCAACGGTCGATAACGTAGAATACTATTCTCCAACAGTTCTTCTGGGTCAGCCAGTCGGTTTGCTCGAGAGATGTTGCATCAATAAGATGCAAAGCATAGAGAATCTGGCTTAAAAGGCCGTTGGGCTGTAAAAGGAGCATGAATATAGATGCAACAACTACCCATGAAAGGAAGTGAGGCAGGTATAATACTGTGTTTATAACTTTCTTAACCATGGCCCTCTGAATTTCGTTAAGGAGAAGGGCTACTACTACCGATGTAACCGTAGCAAGAACTAAGTTTACGCTGCTTATGATAAGCGTGTTTTTAAACGACGACCAGAAAGTCGGGTCGGAAAACAGCTTTTGGAAGTTTGCAAGTCCAACAAACTGAGCCGCTTTTCCGTTGGGCTTGTAGTTGGTAAATGCGAATGTGATACCGTACATGGGAGCATAGTAGAAAATGAAGAGAACTACTACTACGGGCAGGAACATAAGGTAGAAGCCCGCATATTTCTTCATTCTGACCCAAGCTGACGGTTTCTTGACAATAATATGGTCGTAATTACCTTTTTGTACAGGTTGAGACATTTAATTCACCCTTTCTGAGATTTATCTGAAATTATTATTAATCACTTACAAGAGAAGCTATTTCCGCTTCTACGGAAGCTTCGTCATAATCGCCGTTAAGTGTCTGATAGATAATGGATCTCTGTCTTTCCGTTTCGCTCGCGTAAAGAGCAAGAGCATCATTTACGGACATCTTTTCGATAACGATATTTGAAAGAAGCTGCTGCTTAGATGTTTCAACATCGGGAAGCTGCTCGGCAACCGTAGAGTCCATAATCGGCAGCTCATAGAGAATAGAGTCTGCATCGAACATAGCAAGTGAGTTTGTAATTCTTTCGTCAATCTCGAAAGGATCGTCAAATTCGGTAATTGAAAGAGCAGCGTCAAAGAATGACTTCTCGAATTCTGTGTTTGAGTCAGCCATTGTGGGAAGAGCCGTAGCCTTTGTAATTGTACCGTCGGCAGCTCTTTCGTCAACAGTGTAGTGAACGTCTTCTACGCCATGAGTGAAAAGAAGCTGGCCTTCGCCGCCGTCATGTGAATAGAGAATGAAGTTTTCAAATACTTCTTCCGGATGCTGACAGAAGTTTGTAATAACATAAGCGATTGCGGGACGCTCAATGTAATATTCCTTTTCCATATCGAATGAGGGAAGCGGAATCATTACGGCTGTGTCGTCTTTCTGCTGTAAGTTCTTGTCAAGAGTTCTGTTCCATGTACCTGCCCAGTAATTGAAGCAGCCGACGATACCGCTCTGGAATTTATCACGGCAGGTTGATGTCTTGTTTGAAATAGCCTGAGGGTCGATTACGCCCAAATTCCAAGCCTCTTCGATTCTTAAGAGAGTGTCTTTCATTTTCTGAGTTAAAACGCCGTCTATATACATTCCCTTATCTTTATCATAGTGGATATCCGGGCGGGCATCCTGATAAAATTCTCTCAAGTAGATTTCATAAGGAGACTCTGTTGAGATAAGACCGGCAACCGTTAAAGGATATATCTGCTGTCCTGCATATTTTTCCTTAAAGGAAACGCCGTGTGCGTCCTCAACTTCGCTGTTTCCTATATCCTTAAATGCAACAAGCATTTCAAGGAACTCATCATAGTTTGTGGGCTCGTCGATTCCCAAAGCGTCCATCCAGTCCTTGCGGACATAGGTTATGGTTCCGTTTCCTCTTTGGTTGGGGAAGCCGTAGATACGCTGTGTAGCCTCGGGGTCGCTTGCCACATCGCCGTCTGTTCTCATACCTTCAATGTATTTTTCCATTGCTATACCGGAAGCCTTAAGGTCTGAAGCTTCCCAGGCGTCTGTCATATCCCAGAGAACGCCCTCTGCCGCATATGACGGATAGTAAGTGGAGCCGAGCTCTATAACGTCGGCAGGTTCTTCAGCTGCAAATGTAATACCTACTTTTTCATAGTACTGATTGTGTTCGGGCTTTTCAATGGTAAGCTTAATTCCCGTAAGCCTCTCATATTCGGCGCAGAACTCTGCATGACCGTTGTTCTCGGTTAAGATTGTGGTAGCCATAACGGAGATGCTCTCAGGCTCATCTGCAACGCCGTCTCCGTCTGCATCAATAAGAGCAACGTCTTGTTTAGAACTGCCACAGGCTGAAAGACCCGAAACCGTTAACAAAGCAACCGCAATCGTTGCGGCCTTTGTTAAAATGTTCTTTTTCATATAAATCCCCCTTTGTATAAATTAGGTAATTTTGTATAAAACTATTGCACTGTGGAAAGTCGAAAGATAAATGTGCAATAATTAGTCTATTAATATAATACTCTTTTTTAGTCAATTTGTAAAGGGATTTTTAAAACTTTTTTTAAATTTTTTTAAAAATTTATGAAAACCGCATAATAAAGGGCAAAACTGAGCTTAAATTTTTTAATGTTTTGTGACTGCGAAAAAATCACCATACATTTTTTGCCAAAAAAACGGCAGACTGCTGTGCAATCTGCCCGAAAAACAATGGACGGCCATAGGGAGCTTTTTATAAATATGCAAATATTCCCATGAGAAAACCAAACATTGAACTTTAGTTTTGCTGTTCCATAAGGCGGCTTTCGCCTATACGGGAATACATTGTAAGTGCGTAAAGACCGCAGAGACCCACAAGACCGTAGATTATTCTGGAAATTACGGAGCTCATACCGCCGAAAAGAACAGCTATTAAGTCAAACTGGAAAAAGCCTATAAGCCCCCAGTTTACCGCTCCTATTATTATAACCGTCAGTGCCGCCATGTCATAAGGCTTAGTATTCATAGAAAAATACCTCCCGTCAAATTTATTTATCCCTTTATTAGACTGTCCCGAATAATTTTTTTATAAATAGAAATTTTCGGAAATATATTTTTACTTACATAGTGTAAATATAATATGCCGCCCGGCGGTTTACCGCACACTCAACAAATGTTTATAACGGGTCTTTTGCCGATTTAAAGCTTTATAAATTCAGTTTGTATGCTTTTCCTATTCTTCATATATTTTGTTGTAACCGAATCGCTGAGGCTTGGCAGGGGCCGTCGGCCGTGCCGCAACGTGGCGTGGCCGGTGGCCCCGTCCCGCCCCCTTTGGTTCGGCTTTTATGACCTACGGGAATAAAAGACGAGCGTTTCATTATTTCCTTTTGCCGACAAAAATATCCGCCTGTATAAAAAGCCCCGAAATTATCATAACAAGCCCTGCAAAGGCGTAAATACTTATTTCCTCATTGAGGATTATTTTTCCGAAAACAATGGCAAGAAAGGGTGTAAAATAGACAATATTCGAAACCTTTGCCGTGTTTCCTCCCACAAGAGCCATACACCAGAACAAATAAGCAAAGGCGCTTGTGAAAACACCTATCCAGACTATGCCCAAAACCGTCAGAGCGGAGCTTACGGGAACAAATTCCCCTGAAAAAAGCAGTATTATCCCCGAGGCGGCGGCGGAAACCATATAGTAAACAGTCATTGCACAGTATTGGTTATAAACCTTTTTCTTATTAAGGGCGGAAAAAGCCCATAGCACAAAGCCGCCCCCAAACAGGCGAAAACTCCCTTTAAATTACTTAAATCAAGAGAGGACAAATCTCCCCTTGTCGCTATAACCACAATACCCGAAAATGAAACTATAACCGCCGCAAGCTTCCTCAGTGTAAATTTTTCCTTTAAAATAATACAGCAGAAAACCACGGTTGTTATAGGCCAAAGGTAATTTATTATACAGGCCTCTTGGGAGGACAAATTCGCTATTCCGTAGTTATACAGAGCCGTATACAGGAAAATCCCCAAAAGGCCGAAAGAGATCAATGTTATTATATCCCTATACCCGTATTCTTTAAAATGTTTTATGTTCCCCGAAAAAATGTTACAAGCCCGAGAACAAAAGCGGCTGTAACCGAGAAAAAAAACAAAAGCTCCGTCTCCGGCAGGGCATTGTTAAAGAGCAGCTTGCTTACGGGGGAAAGTGTCCCCCAGAGTACAGCCGCCGTCAGTGCCAAAATAAATTCTTTCTTCATAGTTTTATACTCCGAAAAACAGGGCTCTTGCGGATTTCTCCGGCAAAAGCCCCTGTCAGCTTAATTTATCGGTAATTATTTATATTCTTCTCTTAATTCTTTTGCGGCGGCAACAAGATTTTCAAGGCTGGGCTTTGTTTCCTCCGTGCCTCTTGTCTTAAGGCCGCAGTCGGGATTAACCCAAAGCTTTGAAACGGGAATCTTAGCCGTCATATTGTTAAGAGCCGATTTAATTTCTTCCTTAGAGGGTATACGGGGCGAATGAATGTCATAAACGCCGGGGCCTACCTCCGTGCGGAAGTTATTTTCTTTGAGTGAATCAAGAATCTGAAGATCGGAGCGTGAAGCCTCAAAGGTTATAACGTCGGCGTCCATATTGTCGATTGCCTTTATAATATCCGTAAATTCACTGTAGCACATATGTGTATGAATCTGCGTTTCCGCCTTGACACCGCTGTGAACAAGCCTGAACGCCGGTATAGCCCAGTCAAGGTAGTCGCTGTCCCAGTCTGTGCGTCTTAAGGGAAGCTTTTCTCTTAAAGCGGCCTCGTCTACCTGAATAACCTTTATGCCGTTGGCCTCAAGGTCTAAAACCTCGTCGCGAATGGCAAAGGCAATCTGATAAGCACATTCCTTAAGGGAAATATCCTCTCTGAGGAAAGACCAGTTAAGTATGGTAACGGGTCCCGTAAGCATACCCTTCATAATATGGTTTGTAAGACTCTGGGCATAAACCGACCACTCAACCGTAATAGAACTTTCTCTTGATACATCGCCCCAAACAACGGGAGGCTTAACACAGCGTGTTCCGTAGGACTGAACCCAAGCCTTTTCCGTAAAAATGAAGCCCTTAAGCTTTTCGCCAAAATATTCAACCATGTCGTTTCTTTCATATTCGCCGTGAACGAGAACGTCAAGGCCGATTTCCTCCTGAAGCTCAATACATTCCTTAATTTTATTCTTATTAAAGGCTTTATATTCTTCCTCTGTAATATTGCCCTTTCTTAAGGCTGTTCTGTTTGCTCTTACGTCAGAGGTCTGAGGGAAAGAGCCTATTGTTGTTGTGGGGAAAAGAGGCAGCTTAAAACGCTCTTTCTGTACCTTTTCTCTTTCTTCAAAGGCCGGCAGACGTGTAAAGTCAGCTTCCTTAACAGAAGCAACTCTTTCCTGAACCGCCTTGTCCGAAGCCTTTCTGTCCTCGTTAAATACGGCGGTGTTTTTCTTATATTCCTCTGTTTCTTTGGGAGAAGCCGCCGAAAGAATATTCTTAAGTTCCTTAAGTTCGCCTAATTTTTCCTCCGCAAAGGCAAAATGCTTTGTATATTCCTCTGAAAGCTTGGTTTCGTTCTTAAGGGTATAGGGAACGTGAAGAAGTGAGCAGGAGGTATTTAAAACTATTTCTCCGCAGACGGGCTTAATCTGTGAAATTATGTCCGCTGTTTTTGCATAGCTGTTTCTCCAGATGTTCTTTCCGTTTACAACTCCGGCAAAGAGAACCTTGTCCTTGGGGAAGCCCTTTTCCTTTACGAGGGAAAGCGTCTTTTTGCCCTCAACAAAGTCAAGGCCTATGCCGTCAAAATCAAGAGCCGTTACATCGTCATAGCAGTCTCTTATGTCGCCGAAATATGTTTGAAGAAGAAGCTTAACGCCGCTCTTTGCGCCTAAAATAATCTTATAAAGGTCTTTGAAAAGGGCGATGTCATCTGCCGTTAAATCCTTAACAAGACAGGGCTCCGCAAAGCTTATCCACTCTGCTCCCAAACAGGCAAGCTTCTTAACAGCTTCCGTATAGGCCTCAGCCGCCGCTTCCGCAAAGTCCTTTTCCGTCTTTTTGCCTATATATCTCGTAAGCTTAAGAAGCGTAAAGGGGCCTATTAAAGCCGGAACCGTTGTTATGCCTTCGTTTTTGGCTTCGGCAAATTCCTCAAAGGGCTTTGTTCCTACAAGTTTAACTTCTGTATCGTCGCTTATCTCCGGAACCATATAGTGGTAGTTTGTATTAAACCACTTTTTCATAGCCAAAGCCTTAACATTTCCCTTTTCGCCCTGATAGCCTCTTGCCATAGCAAAATATGTGTCAAGCTCGGAAAGCTTTAGTTCTCTGTAGCGGTCGGGAATTATGTTTAAAAGAACCGCCGCATCAAGGAGATTGTCATAGTATGAAAAATCGTTTGAGGGTATGAAATCAATCTCGTTTGCCGTCTGTATGCTTAAATTAGCCGCTCTTAAATCTGCGGCTGTTTCGTTAAGCTCGCCGGCCGAAACAGTGCCTTTAAAATATTTTTCCGATGCAAATTTTAATTCTCTTAAGGAGCCTACTCTCGGGTAGCCTATTATTGATGTTTTCATTTTTATCTTTATCCTTTCTGAAATAGAATACTATATTAATACCGATTATTAAAATCAAAAATAAGTATACCAGTAAAATAGGAATATGTAAAATACCAAAAAATAATGGTTCGATATAGCTTTTGACTATAACAAATACATTCCCGCAATTTTCGTCTTGTGATAATATCAGCTTTTCAAACAAAACAATTCAAAAACAAAACCGATTTTTAAGAATTATCTTGAAAATAACAGCAGAATTTATTATAATTATATTAATTCTATTTTAATCAGCAACAAAGGAGTTGGAGTAAAATGCTGCCGAAAGACCCGGTTATGCTTTTAAGCTTTGTAAACACCAAATTAAGAGATGAATGTCCATCACTTGAGGAGTTTGCCTATGACTACGGCATAAGACCCGAAGAAATCAGGGCTTCTCTCAGGGCTATAGATTATGAATATGACGAAGACTTGAATAAATTTATATGATTTAATACAATTATGTGATTGCGGAGGAGAAATAAAATGGAAATGACTGTATACAGAGGCAGACCCGAAAACACGGAAGGCAGACTCTTAAAGGAAATTAAAGCCTATAACCTTCTCGATAGCTTAGGTATAGATTATGTAAGAATCGACCATCAGCCCACGGCTACAATAGAGGCCTGCTTCGAGGTTGAAAAGCTTTTGGGAACGAAAATTTGCAAAAATCTTTTTCTGACAACCGCCAATAAAACCCACTTTTACCTTTATTTTGTTCAGGGCGATAAGAAATTTAAAACCGCCTATGTTTCAAAACAAGCCGGCTGTTCAAGGCTTTCCTTTGCAGCGGAGGATTATCTCGAAAAATTTCTTGACTTAACCCCCGGTTCAGTAACGGTTTTAGGGCTTATGAATGACAGGGAAAACAATGTCAGGCTTTTAATAGACGAGGACATTTTAAAACAGGAGTATGTAGGTATGCACCCCTGTATAAATACCTCAAGCATAAAGCTTAAAACAGAGGATTTAATTAAGAAGCTTCTTCCGGCTATGGGTCACGATTATACGGTTATAAAGGCTGTAAAATCAAACAAGGAGGTATAAACGGTGGATTACAAATTGGTTGTGTGCGACTGTGACAATACGCTTATAGACGGCAGGGGCTATATTCCCAAAGACAACATAAGAGCTATAAGAAAAATAATGGAAAAAGGCGTCAAATTTGTAATAGCAACCGGCAGAAACGACCTCCTTGTTCTGGACTATGCAAATGAAATAGGGGGAGACATAACCCTTATAGGCTGCAACGGAGCCACCATAAGAAACATAAACAAGGGCATTACATACAGAAACGAGCCTATACCCAAAGACAGCCTAAAGAAAATATTTGACTGCCTTGACAAAAATGAGTTTGGCTTTAAGGCCTATACAATAGATAAAAGCTTTGTAAGAGGGCTTGATTTGGGAAACAAAATAAGGAAGCTTACGGGAAGCTATTATGAAAATGTAAAGGATTTTGAAGTTACTCCCATAAAATACGGCGAAGAAATTATAAACGAGGGTGTTTTAAAGGTTGTGGCAATAGACAAAAAAGAGGAGCTTTTGAAAATACAGAATGCTCTTAGGGGTACAAGGGGTATAAACGTTGTATTTTCCGCCGAGGTCTGTCTGGATATGATTTCCGAAAAAGCCTCAAAGGGTTCTGCAATGCTTAAGCTTGCGGAAGAATTAGGCATAAGCCCCTCGGAGATTGCGGCTTTCGGCGACAGCGAAAACGATTTGTCTATGCTTACGGGCGCAGGACTTTCGGTCTGTATGGAAAACGGAACGGAGGAAGTAAAAAAGCACTGCAAGATGATAACAAAAACAAACAACGAAGCCGGAGTGGCCATAGCCCTCGACAAAATTTTCGGGCTTAATATGTATTGAGGTGATAATATGAAGCTTGCCCTTTGTCAAACAGACATAATTTGGGAAAATAAGGAAGATAACCTAAAAGCCGCAGAGGTTTTTATAAAGGAAGCCGCCGAAAATGAAAGTGATTTTATCGTTTTTCCCGAAATGAGCTTTACGGGCTTTACGGTAAACGTTGAAAAATGCGGAGAGGCTTTTGAAAGCTCCGAAACTCTGAACAGCGTTATGGCTATGGCGGCGGAGAATAAAATCGCCGTTGGCTTCGGTATGATTGTAAGAGAAGAGGGCAAAAACCTAAACCGTTTTGTGATTGTTGATGGCAAGGGTGAACTTTTGGGCTTTTACGATAAAATACACCCCTTTTCTTACAGCCCCGAGGGTCGGTTTTTCACAGGCGGCGAAAGGCTTTTAACCTTAAAAATAGGAGACTGCCGCCTTTCCTGCTTTGTATGCTATGACCTGCGTTTTCCCGAAATTTTTACTGCCGCCGGGGACGGAAGCGACCTTTTTGTTGTTATTGCAAACTGGCCCGCAAGCCGCATAAGCCAGTGGAGCGCTCTGCTCAGAGCAAGAGCAATAGAAAATCAGTGTTGCATTGCCGGAGTAAACAGAACAGGAGAGGGAGACAGCATAGTCTACAACGGCAAAACCGCCGCCTTTGACTGTTACGGAAACCTTTTGGCCGAAAGAGATTCGGCACCCGGCATAACCTACTGTGAAATTATCCCCGATAACGTAAGCTATTACAGAAATAAATTCAGAATGCGTCCCGACAGGCGGACGGAGCTTTATTCACGGCTTTTTAAAGCGTAAGCAAAAGGGGCGGAAGCAAACTCCGCCCTTTTTTATTTTTCGAGCCAGCCTTTTTCAACGGCTTCGTTTATAATTTTAAGGTAATAGTTTACAATATTTTTATGTCCTTTCATTACCTTTTCTTTTCCCTTTTCGAGAACCTGACGGCAGTTTACACCGTGTTCCTGCCACGCACTTCCCTCGGACAAATAATTAAGTATAACGGGCTGAAACCTGTCCATAATGTTTGCAAAACGTGACTCCCTTGACTTGTTTTCTTCAAATTCAAGCCACAGCCCCTTAAGCTTCGCTCCCTGTTCTCCCAAAGGGGAAAATATCCTTTCCGCCGCCGCAAGCTCCCTTTCCTCTCTGTCTTTGTTTGCCTCTGTGTCGTATAAATAGGTGTCCCCGGCATAGATTTCAACCATATCGTGTATAAGAAGCATTTTAAGACACTTTAAAATATCCGTTCCCTCCTCCGCATACTCCGAAAGAACAACGGCATAAAGACACAAGGACCATGAATGTTCCACGTCGTTTTCTTTTCTGCCGAAAGGCAGGGGCGACTGACGCACAATATTTTTAAGCTTTTCCGCCTCTGTTAAAAAATTCATCTGTTTTTCAAATTTATCCAAACCTGTCCCCTCCTGATTGTAATATATTTATCATCTATTACATAATAACATATTTTATGTGTTTTGTCACCTGTTTTTGCACTGATGAAAGCTTATGTCATAGCTTCGGCCTTTTCCGAATAGCATATAACATATAAATAAAAGGATTCGGATAATAAATAATATGCGGAGTGTGTATACGGCTTTTTTATTTATAATGCTTGTAATGGCGGCGGTGCCTCTTTACGCAGGGAGTATTAATCGGGAGTATACAAAAGAGGAGATTAAGTCTGCGGCGAAAAAGGTTGTTCCCTCTCCGGTTTACGGAGAGATTAAAAAGGGAACAGAGCTTTATGCTTCTCCCTCTGAGGACTCAGCCTTTGAAGAAGCTTTAAATAGGGAGAGAGTTCTTATTTTAAAGGATTTTTCTCTTATGTGGTATTACATAGAGGCCGACAGCGGCAAGGCATGGGTCAAAGCCGAAGATATAAAAATCCCCTCGGATTCCCTTACAGCCAATGACAGCCTGACAAACAGGGAGATAGAGTGTTATATAAACACGGGAGATTTTAAGAGCAAAACCGACAGGCTCATTTGGGTGGACATACACCGCCAGCGGATTTACATACTTAAAGGAGAGGACGGCGGCTTCCGTCTTGAAAAACGACTTGTCTGCGGAACGGGCAAAAACATCTCCCCTACAACGAGAGGGCTTTTCGAGATTTCCGACAGGGGAGAATGGTTTTACTCACTCAGGCTTAAAAGCGGAGCAAAATATTGGGTAAGATTTAACGGAGCCTATCTTTTTCACTCCGTGGCTATGGACAAGGAGAGAAACATAACCGACCCCGCCTTAGGCAGACGCTGTTCAAACGGCTGCGTAAGGGTTTCCGTAAAAGACGCCGAATATATCTATAAAACAATTCTCGCCGGAAGTACCGTATGGGTCAATTAATCATCGCTTCCCCAACCTTTTTCACAAAAATTAAGAAAAAAAGAAGTATATTTTATATAAATTTTAACTTTTCTTTTTCAGATAAATGTATTATAATTAATACAGATATTTATAAATGCAAAAACATTAAAATTTTTTACGGAGGATACAAGTAAATGAAGAAATCATTAAGACTTTTAGGAACATCTCTTCTTCTTTCTTTTGCTCTTGCTTCTTCGTCAATGTCGGTTGCGGCCTTTGCCGATGAAACAGATGATACAGAAGCAACGGAAGAGACCGAAGAAACAGAGGACGAAGCGGAGGAAGAAACCGAAACGCCGGAAATGGATTTTTCCGATGTAGACAGTGAAACGGAAGCCGGAGCGGCCATCGCGAAAATGTATGAAAACGGCTATATAACAGGCTACACTGACGGAACTTTCCGCCCCGACGGAAGCATTACCCGTGCAGAGCTTGTGAGAATAGTAAACCAGACTCTCCGGCTTGAAAGGATCAGTGAGGACACAGTAAGCAGCTATTCCGACGTAGAGGAAGCAGCCTGGTATTATGAAGATATTATAATCGCTCAGGAGCAGGGCTATGTTTCGGGTTTCCCCGACGGAACTTTCCGCCCTAACGAAAACATAACCCGTGAACAGTTCTGTACAATACTTTCACAGTTCTATTCATTCTCACCTCTTGAAAGCTATACCGAGGTTGTTTCAGACGAAATTTCGGGCTGGGCAGAGGACTATGTATATGCCGTTCTTTCCTACGGTATTATGAACCTTGAGGACGATAACGCTTTCAGAGCAACGGAGAACATTACAAGAGGCGAGGTTTGCCTTGCTATGGTTAATTTCATAATCACAGACGAGGGCGAGGTCAGCGACATACTTTCCTCTATTATAAGTGACACCGAATCCTCCTCTACGGGAAGCTCCTCAAGCTCAAGCGGCTCTTCAAGTTCAGGCGGCGGCTCATCTTCCGGCAGCTCCTCAAGCTCTTCAGGCTCAAGCAGTTCTTCCTCTTCAAGCAGCGAGACGACAACAGAGAGCGACAGTGAAACAACAACCGACGGCGACACGGAAACAACAACCTCTTCAAGCTCAAGCGGAAGTTCATCATCTACAACAGACTCTACAACAACCACAACCGAGACGGAAACCGAAACCACAACAATAGACAGCGAAACCCTTGCAGCGGTTAAGAGCGTTTACAACAGTCTCCAGTATGCCCAGATAAACGCCACAAACAGTTCTGTTAAGAGCTTTATCAAAAACATAAGGGCATATTTAAAGAGCTATATGAACGACCCCTCAATGGATATAGACGCAGCAGCAGATGATATTATTTCACAGTACAGAAGTCTTTCAACGGAGGAAAAGGCTTTAGCTCAGGATCTTATACTGGAATATTGCTCACTGACCCAGCTTATGGATCTTAAGAATACGCTTCTTCCGAATTATACGATATGATGAAGTTTACAAAAGATATAAAAGATATCAGAGTAAGGGCTGTTTTTGCAGCCCTTACGGTTTTAATGCTCCTGTTTATATTCGGTATGTCGGCCTTTGACGGAGATTCCTCCTCCGAGTTAAGCGGCGGCCTTTTGGAATATATAAATCTGCTCCTTTCCAAAATAGGGCTCGATTCTTCCCTGACAGACCATATTTTGAGAAAAGCGGCTCACTATACGGAATATTTTATATTGGGCTGGCTTTACCTGACAGACGTCTTAAGCTGGACAGGCAGCCTTAAAAAATCTCTGATTTATCCCCTGCCGGCAGGCTTTGTTACGGCTTGTCTCGATGAATTAAGCCAAAATTTTTCAGAGGGAAGAAGTCCGGGGATAGCCGATGTTTTTATAGATTTTTTGGGAGTTTTTACGGCCGTTTTAATATTTGCCGTCATAATTATAATAATAAAACACAAAAAAGGGGAACCTTTAAGCCTATAGGAGCTTTGGGTTCCCTCTTTGATTTTTCTTGATTACAGGTCTGTCTGCTCGGGCTGTGCTTCTTCGGTTTCGCTTTCAGCGCCGTAACGCTTAACAAGCTCTCTGAATTCATCGCCCGTTACTTTTTCCTGTTCCATAAGAAGCTCGGCGGATTTATGGAGAAGCTCCATATTGTCTGTAAGTATTTTTTCCGCCTTATCGTAACAGCGGTTTATAATATTCTGTATCTCGCTGTCTATTTTTCTGGCATAGTCCTCGCTGTAGTTCATAGTATGGCCTATGTCCTTGCCTAAAAAGACCTGATTGTCATCATCGCCGTATCTTATGGGCCCCACAAGGCCGCTCATACCGTATTTTACAACCATATTTCTGGCCATTTCCGTGGCTCTTTCTATGTCGTTTGAGGCTCCCGTTGTAACGTCCCCGAAGATAAGGGCTTCCGCAACCCTGCCGCCGAAGAAAGAAACAATCTGATTCTCAAGGTAAGATTTTGTGTGGTACATTTTGTCCGCAGGCAGGGGCATGGTATAGCCGCCGGCTCTGCCCGTGGGAATAACCGAGATAAGATGTACAGGGTCTAAATCGGGAAGAACCTCGTGTATTATAGCGTGACCCGATTCGTGATAGGCCGTGATTTTCCTTTCCTTTTCACTTATAACCCTTGACTTCTTTTCAACCCCTACTCCTACCTTTATATAGGCCTTGTTTATGTCCTCCATATCAAAGGCTCTTTTGTTCTTTCTTGCCGCAAGGAGAGCCGCCTCATTAAGCAGGTTCTCAAGATCCGCCCCTGTAAAGCCCGGTGTTGTTTTTGCCACCGTTTTAAGGTCAACGGAGGGATCCATTTTTTTGTTTCTGGAGTGAACCTTTAAAATATCCTCTCTGCCCCTTAGGTCGGGAGTGTTTACAACGGTCTGTCTGTCGAAGCGGCCGGGTCTTAAAAGAGCCGGGTCGAGAATATCCGGGCGGTTCGTAGCCGCAACAATTATAATTCCCTCGTTTGCTCCGAAGCCGTCCATCTCAACCAAAAGCTGGTTAAGGGTTTGTTCCCTTTCGTCATGTCCGCCCCCTAAGCCTGCGCCTCTGCGGCGGCCTACGGCGTCTATCTCGTCTATGAAAACAAGACAGGGAGAATTTTTCTTTGCCTGTTCAAAAAGGTCTCTTACTCTCGAAGCACCTACGCCTACGAACATCTCAACAAAGTCCGAGCCGGAAATAGAGAAAAAGGGTACTCCCGCTTCTCCGGCTATGGCCTTTGCCAAAAGTGTTTTTCCCGTTCCCGGAGGGCCTACAAGCAAAACCCCCTTAGGTATTCTTGCGCCTATTTCAGTAAATTTTTTGGGAGCCTTAAGGAAATCCACAATTTCCTCCAAATCAAGCTTTTCCTCGTCAAGACCGGCCACATCGTTAAAGGTTACCTTCTTACTGTCGGCGTCAAAGAGCCTTGCTCTGCTCTTTCCGAAATTCATCATCCTTCCGCCGCCCTGACTTTGCTGCATTATCACCATAATGACGATAATTCCTGTTACAACAATAATAACGGGGAAAATATAGCTTATTATGGAAGCGCTTCTGTCAGTAGGCAGGGTCGTAACGGTTAAATCACTGTTTTCCGCCACAATACCGTTTAGGGTATTCATAAAGGCGGAAACACTTACAAGCTCAACGGTATAGGAATAATTATCCTTTATAATTACGGCCTCTCCCGTGTCAGAGCCGTCTCCGTCCTGCTGTATGCTTACGTTTATAACCTCGCCGCTTTTTAAATCGCTTATAAGCTCAGAATAAGTATATGTTTTTGTGCTTTCGGCGGAGCTGTCCCCGGAAAGACTTCCGTAGCCGCCGTAGCCCAATATAAGCATCATTACCAAAAAAACAACAGCATATATTATAAGTGCTTTAATTGTATCGTTTTTCAAAGCTCAACCTCCTTAAACCTATTGTAACTATATCATTATAACACATTTTTTTCAAAAAACAAGACTTATGTATAAATAAATGCCCTTATTTTCGGTAAAAAATCCGTATCCCTTTTTAAGTCCCAAAACAGCCGCCGCATTTTCTCCCGAAATAAGTATGGGATATTTGTGCCTTTCCTCCGAGGGTATCTTTTTTTCGGAATAAATTTTCTTAATGTCCTGTCTACCGCCTTTTATGGGAAGCTTATCCCCGGGAAGCCTTGTGCGCAGCCTTAAGGGAAGCTTAAATTTCTCCTTTTTTAATATTCCGTACTCCTTTTCCTCTCTTTTTTCTCTTGTAAGCAAAACCTTAAGCCCTGCTTCGGCTATAAAAACCTCTTTTTCAAGCTCAAGCTCATAGTCATATTCCCTTGCTTCCCGGCCGCAGCGGCCTATAATAAGCCTGCCAAATTCCTTTCGCCCCTCCAAACCCTCTATAAGGGAAATTTTTTTGCCGTTTTCACCCCTGCAAAGCCTCTTTAAATCCTCAATATGCTTATATTCTATATCCTGACCCTTTTTTGTAAGAGGCAGACAGGCAAGCCTTAAAACTCTGCCTATTAAAACATTGTTTTCGCCCTTGAGCCTGCCGCAGTCGATTGCAATTCGGTCTTTCCTTTCTTCAAGAATAACCCTTTTATAGGCCTTTCGGCTTTCTTCCTCTATAAATTCGTTTTCAGCTCTTAAAATAAGGGAGCTTCTGTAAAGAGCCTCAACAATGTTTGGATTAAAGCTCTTTTCAAGCTCCGGCAGAAGCTTAAGCCTTATTCTGTTTCTCGTGTACTCCGTTTTTAAATTGGTGCTGTCGGTTATATATTCAATATCACCTAAATATTCCTCTATTTCCCCTCTTGTGACACAGAGCAGGGGTCTTATTATTTTATTCCTTTTGGGTAAAATCCCCCCGAGTCCCTTAAGCCCCGTTCCTCTTAAAAGCCTTTGGAGCATAGTCTCTGCATTATCGTTTTTGTTGTGGGCAAGGGCAATTCTTTCGGCTTCTTTTTTTTCGGCGGCCTCTTCAAAAGCTCTGTAGCGGTAAACCCTGCCGCATTCCTCCTCCGTTAAGCCCTCGGTTTTAGCCAAGGCAGGTATATCATAGGAATAACACAAAAGCTCAACACCTAAATCTTTACAGAGAGAAGCAACAAAAGCCTCATCTCTTAAGGCTTCCTCACCCCTTATATTGTGGTTAATATGTACCCCGTAAAGCTTAAGCCCGTATTCAGATTGAAGCTCAATAAGAACCCGAAGCAGACAGACAGAATCCGCTCCTCCGGAAATACCTATAACAACTCCGTCCCTGTATTCCAAAAGCCCGTTTTCTATAATAAATTTCCTAATTTTATCAACCATATCAAAACCCATTTCTCAAAAAAATTTGCACGCCCGAATCCTACGTTACCATTATACCCTAACCACTCCCCAAAATCAATAAATTTTTGCAACAAGCACTGTAATGTCGTCAAGAATAAGCCCTCTGTAATTATGCTTTACAACCTCGAACAGTGTTTCGCAAAGTCTGGGGTAAGAAAGTGTCGCATATTCCTCTATTGTGTTTATAAGACCGCCCAAGGCCCGCCCCTCGGCCTTAAAGGAGTCCGCCGCTCCGTCGGTCACCATAATTACGGTATCGTTCTTCTTAAGCTTATATTCCGAAATTTGAGGGCTTATTTCCGTAAGAATCCCCATAGGCAGGCTTTCCCCCTTAATTTCCGTCACCTTTCCGTTTCTCAATATATATGTGGGGCAGGCGGCGGTCTTTATAATGGAAGTGTCGCCGCTGTAGAGATTTATTATACAGGCGTCAAGAGTCGCAAAGCTTTCTTCGCTTGCGTTTATCTCAAGACAGGTGTTTATAAGCCTTATGGAAGCTTCCTTTGAAAAACCCGAGGATATAAACTCCCTGAAAAGGTCGAGAGAGGCGGCGCTTTTCTCGCTTGCGGCTTTTCCGCTGCCCATACCGTCCGAAAGAGCGAGGAGATAAGTTCCGTCCTTAAGCTTCGTAAAGGTGTGGTTGTCTCCGGAAACACGTTTTCCGCTTTTAGGCTCCTTAAAAATTTTAACTCCCACGTGAAGCCTGTTTTTCCCTATAAACCGAATTGTGCATAAGTCCTTATTATATTTGTCATAAACCGCAATTCCTCCCTCTTTCATAATTTTTTCGGTACTGTTGTCGTTTATAACCTCTATAATTCTGTCGGTGTTAAGCTTTGTACAGTCACAGTTTCTCATTGTAACCAAAATTTCAAGCCGCCCTCCGGCTGTTCTTCCGGCGGAAAGGGACTTAACGTTAATTCTCTCGTCCTTAAGACAGTTAAGAAGCTTAAGGCTCATTTCCTTGTCAAAGGACAGGTCGCTTCTGAAGCTGAAAGACAGATTAAAGAGAAGCTCCGCTACGGACTCAATATAACACTTCATAACGGCTCTTGTTTTTCTTGGTCTGTTAAGCCAAACAATGTTGAGATGCTCCGTTTCCCAAACCTTTTCCGCCGTCTGAACAAAGGTTGAAAAGGCCATACAGGAACGCTTGAAATCGTAGGATATACGGGAAAGGTCTATATATCCGTTTTCTTCCATATTTATGAACATTTTGCAGATGGCGTCGTATGTAACATAATAATTTTTATCCCAACAGAAGCTCTTAAGACTGCACCCCAAGCACATCCTCCTTGCCGCCTCGTCGGTCATTCTGTTGTATATGTTCTCCTGCTGCTCCTTTTCTCTGTAATCCGTAAAGGCAGCACCTAAGCTCCTAAATGAAAAAGAGTAGCTTTTAAGGGTATTTTCAACCATAGTGTAAACCTGTTCTATATACTCCTCGGGCTCCCTTACTCCCGTATTGAAAACAGAGCTTAATCTGTAATAAATTCTGTCGGGAATAAACAAAAACAGTGTGGATGAAAAAACGGCTCCGCTGACATAGCTCCTTTCAAGAAGAGAAGAGTCAAATTTAAGGGTCAGCAGGAACAAGCCCACCACAAAAATAAATGCCGCAAGACCCCTGTTCTTTCCTTTAACAAAGCCCGTCAGGAAGCCGCTTAAGGAGAGAGGAGGGAAAAGGCTAAGTTCACCGCCGCCCTGCATAATAAGCATAAAGGCCAGACAGCTGCCGCAGCAGGCTCCTGCCGCAGAACCGAATTTATAGGAAACCGTAAGCAAAAAGAGTGCCGCAAGTATGACAGAAACCTCCGCCCCGAAAATAATAATATCCTCCGTTCCGCAGATTACAACCCCTGCAATTACAATAAGACTTATGACCTCCTCTGTTGTAATAAGCCGTTTGGGGCGGCGGGGGTCAATAAGGCCGAAGCCCCTGTCCAAAACATAACTTACGAAAAAGGAAAATAAGGCCTCTACTGTATTTACAAAAAGATAGTAGGCCGAAAAGCCGTAAAAAATGCCGAAAATTCCTCCTCCTAAGGCCACGGCTCCGAGGGGAACAAGGCCTACGGAAAAATCTCTTTTGGGAAACTTCTTTGAAACCAAAGGATTGACAAGCAGGAAACAGACAAAAATAAAGAAATATTTACATATGTACAAATTAAGCCCCCTTGAAGCCATTCCCAAAAGAGAAGCAACGCCGCAGACCGCCCCAAGCCCCGGCCCGAAACAGGCGCAGGCCGCATAAGCAAAGGGCGAGAAAAAGCCGAAAAGCCTGACTCTTCCGAAGAAAAAGCAGATAACAACAGGCAGTATATTATATATTTTTATGTAATCAAAAGCTATTTTTATATTTTTCAAAGCAATCCCTCCTTGCCTACATTATATTTCACTTATCCCAAAACACATATCGAATTTTGCCGCCGTATTCACTAAACCATAAGCAACTTTTTACATTTTTCCTGTGATAGCATTTGACAAAGCGGCTGTTTTGGGGCATAATTAAAGAGATGATTTTTTAAAGCTTAAAGGAGAGACGCTTATGCCAAAGGGAGCGGCTGTTGCGGCGGAATTTAATCCTCTGCATATGGGACACAAATATATAATGGCTCAGGCAAAAGCCGAAACGAGGGCTGATTTTTTGGGCGTTGTTATGAGCGGAAGCTTTACCCAAAGGGGGGAGCCTGCGGTTTTTGACAAGTTTTTAAGGACAAAGGCGGCTCTTTTAAACGGAGCGGATATTGTTTTGGAGCTGCCTGTTATTTATGCCACGGGGGCGGTGGATGTTTTTGCAAAGGGATGCTGTTCGGTTTTGGAAAATTCCGGCATATTTGACTGTATGGTTTTCGGCTGTGAGGCGGATAATACAGAGGAGCTTTCCCGTGCGGCGGAAATTTTGGCTATTGAACCCCCTGCCTTTAAAAAAGCTCTTAACGAAAATTTAAAAAAGGGCTTAAGCTTCCCCAAGTCAAGGGAGTCAGCCCTGAGAGCGGTTTTTCCCATTGATTCCGAAACACTATCCTCGCCCAACAATATTTTGGCTCTCGAATATATGAAACAGCTTAAAATAACAGGCTCCGGCCTTGTCCCCGTAGGCATAAAACGTCAGGGTTCAGGTTATAAAGATGATAAAATAGGAGAGGGCTTTGCCTCCGCCGCCGCTGTCAGAAAGGCTCTCTATGAAAAACGGGAGTGTGAAATAAGGGGTGCGGTGCCTGAAAATGTATTTGATATGTATATGGAAGAAAGCCGAAAAAGGCTTCCCGATTTAAATAATTACGGAGAGGCTCTCAGGTATGTAATACTTAAAAAAGGCCCTGAGGGCTTAAGAGAAATCTGCGATATTACAGAGGGGCTTGAAAATAAAATTTATAAAAGCTCCGATTTTGACAGTGTTGAGGGGCTTATTGACAGGCTTAAATCCAAGAGATATACAAGAACAAAGCTTACAAGAGGGCTTCTTCATATTCTTTTGGATATTAAAAGGGAAGATGTACTGACAGACAGACCTCTGCCCTATATAAGGGTTTTAGGTATTAAAAGAGAAAAAACAGGGCTTTTAACCTTTCTTTCGGAAAATTCACAGGTTCCCGTATTAATAAATATAAAGAAAGATATTGAAAAGCTGTCTGTATGGGGCAGGGAGCTTTTTAAAAAGGAAGCCTTTGCTTCGGATTTATATAATCCCGAGAAAAAAGCCGAGGATTACACAAAGGGTCTTATAATTGTATAATATTTTGATATAGATAAAAGGATTGATAGTATGAAATCACTTGTAATAGCGGAAAAGCCCTCTATGGGTCGTGACATAGCGAAGGTTCTAGGAGCCGACAACAAGGGCGACGGCTTTTTATATAACGACAGTTTCATAGTAAGCTGGGCTTTCGGCCATTTGGTAGAGCTTTACGACCCCGAGGATTACGATGAGGGGCTTAAAAGGTGGAAAAGGGAAACCCTCCCCATTATACCCGATGAAATAAAGCTTAAGGCCTCTAAGGACGGCAAAAAACAGCTTAATATTCTTAAAAAGCTTATGAACGACAAAGAGGTTGACCGCCTTATCTGCGCCACCGACGCAGGCCGTGAGGGAGAGCTTATTTTCAGGTATATATACAAATTTTTAAAGTGTAAAAAGCCCTTTTCCCGTCTTTGGATTTCCAGTATGACCGACAAGGCCATAAAGGACGGCTTCGACAGCCTTAAGGACGGGGGAGAGTACGACCTGCTCTACAACAGTGCAAAATGCCGAAGCGAGGCGGACTGGCTTGTAGGCATAAACGCCACGAGAGCCTTTACCCTTAAGTACAATGTGCTTTTAAGCATAGGCCGCGTACAAACTCCCACGCTTGCCATAATATGCGAAAGACAAAAGGAAATAAATGCCTTTGTTCCCGAAGATTATTTTGAAGTAACGGCGGATTTCGGCGAATATAAGGGCCTTTGGGCGGATTTAAAGAAAAACAGCTCCAAGGTAAAAACCGAGGAAGAGGCGGCTGAAATCATAGCGGAAACAAAGGGAAAAGAGGGCTTCGTAAAAAATGTTAAAAACGAGGAAAAGTGGCAGGCTCCCCCACTTCTTTACGACCTTACGGAGCTGCAGAGGGACGCCAACTCAAAATTCGGCTTTTCCGCACAGAAAACACTTTCTATAGCCCAAGAACTTTACGAAAAGCGGAAGATGATAACCTACCCCAGAACCGACAGCCGCTATCTCTCAGACGATATGATACCCAAAATACATTCTACCCTAAGGCTTCTCTCTCTTACAGACACCTACAGGGAAATGGCCGAAAGAGTAGCAAGCCTTGAGAAGCTTCCTCTGTCAAAGAGGATTATAGACAACCCAAAAATAACCGACCACCACGCCATAATCCCCACAGACGGCAGGCTCCGCCCGGAGGCCTTAAGCGATGAGGAATTTAAGGTTTTCGACCTTATAGCAAGGCGGTTTACGGCGGTTTTCTACCCCTATTACGTCTATAACACAACCACAATAATAACGGAGGTAAACTCCCACAGCTTCGTCACAAAGGGTACAACCGTAAAAGACCCGGGGTGGACGGCTTTAAACATAGCCGGAAAAAAGGAGAAAAAGGAAGAGGTTCTTCCAAACGTAACAAAGGGTCAGCCCCAAAGGGCGGTTAAGGTTACGAAAAAGAAAAAGCAGACAAAGCCCCCGGCTCTGTATACAGAAGCGGCTTTACTTTCCGCTATGGAAAACGCAGGCAGGTTTGTGGAGGACGAGATCTTAAAGGAACAGCTTAAGGAAAACGGTTTGGGAACCCCGGCCACCAGAGCCGGCATAATAGAGCGGCTTATTGCCGTAAAATACATAGTCAGAAAGGGAAAGAGCCTTGTTCCCACGGAAAAGGGAATGAAGCTTATTGAGGTCTGCCCTAAGGAGCTTAAAAGCCCCGAAACCACAGGCCGTTGGGAAAAGGGGCTTCGCTCCGTTTCAAAGGGGAAGATGGAGCCCGACAGGTTTATGGGCAGCATAAAACGCTATGTGAATTTCCTTGTAGCTAATCCCTTTAACACAAACACGGGGGTTGTTTTTGCCGCCGAGGAGATAAAGGCCTCTAAAAAATCCGCCGCAAAGACCTTCGGTGCCTGTCCTTTCTGCGGCCGGCCCGTTTTGGAAAACACAAAGGCCTTTTACTGCGGAGGCTGGAGAAACGGCTGTAAATTTACTGTTTGGAAAGACGAGCTTAAGACCTACGGCGGAGAGGTAACGGGAGTTTTAATAAAAACCCTGCTTAAAGAGGGAACGGTTAAGGACGTCCCCCTGACACTGCCCCAGACGGGAGAAAAATGCAGGGCGGACATAATTATTAACAAGGACATAAAGGGTCTTTTGGAGCTTAAAAACCTTAAAAGAATTTAAAAAGGCCTTTTGCCGGGGAAAATAATTAAATTTTTATGAAAACTATGGATTTATATGTAATTTTGCGTTATACTATAGAATACGGAAAAAGAAAGTAATAAAAAATTAATTTTCGGAGGCGGCTATGAAAAAGAAAACATTTTTACTTTTAACGATTTTTATAATGGTTCTTACACAGAGCTTTATACTTAACACATACGGCTACACAAGTATTGTAAGAGTGGGGCTTACAACAAACTTCTACGGTTTATCCTCTGTTGACATAGGAGGTCAAAGTCTTACGGCAGGCTACTCCACAGGCAGCAGCTTTTATGATATAGGATATTTTGATTTTTCACAGGGGGCTCAGGCTTCTAAGTCCTACGCATATTACATAGCCGTAGGGGGAAGCTTTTCCGATTTTGACAGCGCTAAGGCCTACAGCTTAGGTCTTACGGGCTACAGCTCCGTTCCCGCCTATAAGGGAAACGGAATCTGGAACGTATACATAGGCCCCTATGAATCCCGGGAAAGAGCACAGGCCGCAAGCCAAAACTATCCCTATGACGCCCTTGTCTGCGTTCCGGGGGTATATACAGTGTCTGTTTCGGCTGTATCCGGCGACAGCTTCATATATGACTACAGCGGCGGCTGTTTTGCCGTGGCCGGAGACAGCTATACAAAAATAGGAAGCTCCTCCTACAGGGGATACATTGAATTTTACCCCGAGGGGTCGGGCTTTACGGCTGTAAACGTTGTTTCCCTTGAAACCTATCTCTGCGGTGTTGTACCCTCGGAGGTGCCCGGCGAGTGGAACGAGGAAGCCCTTAAGGCACAGGCCGTAGCCGCAAGAACCTACATATTAAACAGGCTTGAAAGCGGAACGGGGGAATCCGCAGGCTATGATATTTGCGACAATGCCCACTGTCAGATGTACACGGGAACCGCAAGCGAAGCCGCTTCAACCACCGCCGCCGTAAACGCCACGGCAGGTCAGGCTATAACCTATGAGGGGCAGCTTATAAATGCCGTTTATTCCTCCTCAGCCGGCGGAGTAACAGACGACAACGTAAACGTATGGGGAAACGACCTGCCCTATCTTAAGAGTGTACAGGAAATAGAGGGAACAGAGGTAGTAGAGTGGGAGCGTACATATACCTTTTCCGAGCTGACAAACCTCCTTGCGGCAAACGGCGCAGGCATAGGACAGCTTGTGTATGTAAGTCTTGAAAGAAGCGGTAACGGCAGAGTTTACTCTATGACCTTTTCGGGAAATCAGGGAACCTACACAATCGAAAAGGAAAATGTAAGAACCTTTTTCAACTCAAGCTCTCAAGGCTCCCTTATGAGCAGGGTTTTTGACATAAGCTTCATCTACAATGACAACAGCAGCGAATTTACACTTGAAATAAAGGGAAAGGGCTGGGGTCACGGCGTAGGCTTAAGCCAATACGGTGCAAAATCTATGGCCGAGGCAGGCTATACATATGAAGAAATTCTCAAACACTACTACACGGGAGTTGAAATTGTTAATTATTGATATGAAAACATCTGATTTTTACTATGAGCTGCCGCAGGAACTTATAGCCCAGAGGCCTCTTTCCGACAGGTCGGCTTCGAGGCTTTTGGTGCTTGACAAAAACAGCGGCAAAACAGAACACAAAATATTTAAGGACATAAAGGAATACCTTAATCCGGGGGACTGCCTTGTCGTAAACGAAACGAGGGTTATTCCCGCCAGACTTATAGGTGAAAGGAAAAACACAGGGGCGAGGGTGGAAATTTTGCTTTTAAAGAGAATCGACACCCGCAGGTGGGAAACACTTGTTTACCCCGGAAAAAAGGCCAAGCCCGGAAATGTTATCTCTTTCGGGGGCGGTCTTTTGGAGGCTGAGATTGAAGAGGTTGTAAACGACGGAAACAGAATCGTCAAATTCAGCTATGAGGGGATTTTTGAAGAGCTTTTGGACAGGCTGGGTCAAATGCCCCTGCCGCCATATATAACCGAAAAGCTTGAGGACAAAAACCGCTATCAAACCGTATATGCCAAAAACGACGGTTCCGCCGCAGCCCCTACGGCAGGGCTTCACTTCACAGAGGATCTTCTTAAGGAAATAGAGGATATGGGGGTTAAAATAGCCCGTCTTACCCTCCACGTAGGTCTGGGAACATTCCGCCCGGTCAAGGTTGAGGACGTTTCAAGCCACAAAATGCACTCTGAATTTTACTCTCTTTCACAGTCTCAGGCGGATATTATAAACGAAACAAGAGAAAAAGGCGGCAGAGTCGTCGCCGTAGGCACCACCACCACAAGAACCCTTGAATCCATAGCGGACGAAAGGGGCAGGGTAACGGAAAAAAGCGGCTGGACAGACATTTTTATATATCCCGGCTATAAATTTAAGCTTGTGGATAACCTTATTACAAATTTTCATCTGCCCGAATCCACTCTTGTTATGCTTGTAAGCGCCCTTGCCGGAAAAGAAAACATAATGAGAGCCTATAAAGAGGCCATCGACAGAAAATACCGCTTCTTTTCATTCGGAGACGCTATGTTTATTACAACATTAGATGTATAGTTTTTACTGAATATTATGATGTTATGGAGAATCGGCTGTGAATAATTTCAGAGAACTTATTGATGAATATAGTATAGAGAGATTTTTTGGGGGCAGGTGGTTAAGCTATGGAAAAGATTTTATTTTTGGGGGACAGTCTGACGGACTGCGAAAGGCTTTACAGCCCAGACGGTTTGGGAGAGGGATATGTTAAACTTCTGAGTAAGAGGCTTCCCTACAGGCTTGTAAACAGAGGCTTTAACGGCTTTACCGCCGCAGACGTAAACAGGCAGCTTAATATTTTTTTACAGGATTCGCCTGAATATATAAGTCTGCTTGTGGGGGTAAACGATGTTCCCTCTGTTTTGGGGGACACAAACACTGCTTTTAACAGATTTTCAAAAAGCTATGAGAGCATATTGCAGGGGCTTTCGGCCTACAGGGACAATACTCTTATAATTATTCCCTTTATATTTACAACTCCTGCGGAATTTATTTTGTGGCGGAAAATACTGGGTGTTATGAACAATGAGATAAAAAGGCTCTGCAAAAAACACAGCTTTAAAAATATTTTGGATATGGAGGCGGTTTTCGCAGAGGAAGCTTCGGCAAGAGGAGAAGCCGCCCTGACCGTTGACGGAATCCACTTAACCGAAACAGGCCACGAAATTTTAGCGGAAAACTGGCTTAAGGCCTTTAAAAACATAACAGAAAAATAATATAAAAAAGGTTATATGCACAATCAAACAAAATCCTGCATATAACCTTTTTATATTTATATTATTATTCTGTCACTCTATAACACCCTGAAACCTAAGGCCGTAATAGCTGTTTTCCATATAGGCGTAAAGGCCGCTGTAAAGGCTGTCCTCCTGCCATATTTTAACAGGCAGTATAACCACACCGCCGCCCATTTCTATTTTAAGCTCCCGGAACATTGAGGGGTCTGTGTTGTCTATGATTTCCTCGGAAATAATCTCCGTTTCCTTAGGGTCGGAAATGTCGTACATAGTCATTTTTATTGAGGGATAAGCTATACTTTCCTCTTCGGGGCTGTCCTCCTCAGACAAGCTTTCTTCCTCCGATGGTTCGGAAGCTTCCTCAAGGGCTGCCATTTCCTCGGGTGTTATCTGCGTAAATCCTATAATCCTGTTGTCGCTGTAAAGATACATTTTTTCATCGGGAATATCAAGATTTCCCAAAATTTCACCTGTTTTTGAATCTATAACGGCAATGTTATCCTCTTCAAGGGCGAAAATACGCTTTTCCCCCTCTGTGAGACTTCGGGGATTTATATCAAGGTTTGGATTAAGGGCGCTTACGTCCAAAAGACTGTCAAGAACATATATATTTGAGGTTTTGTCATTGTTTTGTGTTATAAAAACAGGCTTTTCTCTTGCTGTAAGAGCCGCTGTTCCCTCGATTCTCGTTTTTCTTTGGAAAACAACCTCGCCTCTTTCAAAACTCAGCTTATATACGTTTGAATGGGCTTCATCGCTGTCGCCGTAGATACGGTTATTATCTGCTTCGGCTGCATATATGCCGCTTTCACAGAAGGTAAAGCTGCCGTCCGTACCGAAAAAAGATGAAATTACGGCAGGCTCGCTTAATTTGTTTAAGTTTATGCCGCAGATATTTAAAATGCCACCGCCGCTGACTTCGGGGAAATATCTCATATTTTCATAGTCCGTGGGGACAAAGCCGTTTTCGTCCTCTGCACTCTCCTCAGGAGTGCTGAGAGTACAGAAATAGAAATAGCCGTCACTGTAAAGAACGCCCTCAGGGCTTCCCTCCATAGCAACATATTTCCTTATAATGCCGTATTCACCGCTCATATCTATCAGGCAAAAAGCCGCCTTGTTTCCCTTAGTGCCGCTTACGCAGACATAGCCCTGACTGTAGTCTATTTTTTCAGCCGAAAAGCCTGTAGGCAAAACAAGAGAGCAAAGCCTGTTGTGTTCCCCGTAGGGAAGATCGTCCGCCTTTATAACTCTTCCGCCGGCTGTATAATACACATATTCGTCTTGACAGATTATATATAAATCCTGTTCGGTTTCGGTCTGCAAATATACATATTCATCTTCGGTTTCTTCATTTTCTTCGGCTTCTTCCCCGTCCTCGGGATAAAGTGACATAACCGTACTGTAGGACCCTGCGGCAGGGAGATTATAAACAAGAGCCTTAACCTGTTCTATTGATTCCGTTTCCGTCTCGGCGTCAAATATGTTTTCGGTATTGCTTATTATAATAAGGCCGTCATAGTAAAAAAGCTCAAAGTCGAAAACCTCCACGAATGTCCTTACGGGAACGTAACAGTCCTCCCCGAAAATCTGAGGAGCATATTCAATTTCAATATTTCTGTCTCTTTCGGCGTCTGAAATAACCGCCTGGCTGCTGCCTATATTCATAACGAGAGCCATATTGTTATATTTTATTGTGGCCTGAGAGGTTTTATCGCTGTATGAGGTTAAAGCGTTAAAGCCGTTTTTGTAAAAGCTTAAAGGGAGATAGGTTATATTGTTTTCCACAACAGGGGTTCGGCTGGTATTGTTTTCGTCTATAAAGGTCTGGTTTCTGCCCTTAAGCATAACGGAGCTTTCGTCGTATATAACAACGGCCTCCTCAAGCCTTTCGTTAAGCTTAACGGACACAAACTCCCTTTTCCCGTTCCCCATAAGCTGTACCGCAAGAATAACCAAAACAAATATAAAATATATTACAAGAATATATATAGGCAGCTTTTTATTCATAATTAACACCCTTTAATAAAACACACAAATGGACGACTCGTAAACAAAGCCGCCCATTATGCGGAAAAATTTCTGATAATTTCTGAAAATTTTAAATTATTACAAATACGGGTTGGGGTCTACATACTGGCCGTTTATTCTGACCTCAAAGTGGAGGTGGGCTCCCGTTGAATAGCCTGTGGAGCCTGCCTTTGCTATAACCTGACCCCTTACTACGGTTTGGCCTACAGATACGCAGAGGGTGGAATTATGGCCGTAGAGGGTTGAAAAACCGCCGCCGTGGTCTATAATTACACAGTTGCCGTAGCCGTTTCTTACGCCGGAGTAAATAACCGTTCCGTCGTCGGCGGCAACTATATCCGTTCCGTAGGGCGCTCTCATATCAAGGCCTGAGTGGAACTCGCCCGACCCTGAAATAGGGCTTGACCTATAGCCGTATACATCGTTTATGATACCTACATATGCCGGAACAGGCCAGAGGAACCGGCCGCCGCCGTAGCTGTAGATTTTGTTTGAACTTGAATATGAATATGAGGCTGAATTGGCTGCCGCTGCCGCTGCCGCCTGTCTGGCCGCTTCGGCTTCGGCTTCCGCCTTTTGTATCAGGGACTTTATGTATTCGTTATCCTCTTCAAGATCCGCAAGCTGCTGGTTATAAGTGGCTTCGTCTGAACTGAGCTTTGAAATAAGCTCAAGCTTCTCCTGAACCTTGCTGTCAAGCTCTGACTTTTTTGCGGCTGTTTGGGCTGTTAAAACCTCAAGCTCGTTTTTATAGTCCTCTATTTCCGTTACCTTTGTGTTTATAAGGGTTTCGAGAGCCTGAAAATCCGCCAAAAGGTTGTTGTCATAGTCCACAATCCTGCTGACATATTCCATACGGTTAAGATAATCGCTGAAGCTGTCTGCGTTGAGCAAAATCTCCAAATAGCCTACGTTTCCCTCTTCATACATAACCCTGATTCTGCTTTTAAGGGTTTCATACTGGGCTTCTCTCTGTGCCGTGGCTGCGTCAAGCTCCGCCTGTGCCGCCGCAAGGTTTGCGTTTGTGTCGTCAAGGTTTTGAACCAGCTCTTCATATTCCGAGTTGACCTGATTAAGCTCGTTGTCAAGCTTTTCAACCTCGTCTTTAGCCGTAGATTTTTGAGCCGCAGTATCATCAAGCTGACTTTGAACCTCGTCCATTTTTTCTTCGTTCTGCTCCAGTTCTTCTTTATAGGCGGATATATCGTCCGCAAGACTTAGGGTAATGTTCCCTGCGGCCACAAGAGCAGCCATTGAAATTACCAAAATTTTTTTCTTCATTAGTATTCACTTCCCGAATTAAACTCTTAAATATTTTCTCATTGAGCTTGCTGAGCCTATTATTCCCAAAAGCATACCGAATATTATCGTAACGGGGGCTACATATATAAATATATCCATAACGCTCTTAAATTCAACTATGTTGACAATAAAAGGCCATTTCTCGCCTATAAGGTGTATACACTCCGTATAGCCGAAGAAGCAAAGCAAGGTGGGAATTACAGAGCCTATAAAGCCTATAAGCATACCCTCTATAACAAAGGGCCATCTTATAAACCAGTCTGTAGCGCCTACATATTTCATAATATTAATCTCGTTCTTTCTTATAACAACGGTAAGACGTATTGTGTTCATAATTATTGCTATGGAAATAACGCAGAGAATAGCCACAACTATAAGGCTGAAAATTCTGACGGCGGTGTTTATCTGAACAAGATAGGACGCTTCCTCCGTTGCGTGTCTTATTTTCTCTATTCCCTTATATTCATACTCGCCTATACCGTATTGTGAAGCGTCATACTGATCTGTTCCGGCAACTCCGCCGTCGTTTTCACTTGAGCTGTAGCCTGAGCCGTCAATCTGAACATTTCCCCCTGCGGTAGCCGCAACGGCACTGTTCATAGTGTCTAAAAGCTCCTGAGAAACGGTTGCGGGCTGGGTTGTCGGTTCTATTATTTCGTTTTCGGCTTCGGCTGTTGCTGCTTCGGCTGCGGTTTGAGCTTCTGTTTGGGCTGCGGCTGTTTGAGCCTCGGTTACGCTTGCTTCCGCATTTTCTCCCTCGGCTTCAAGGTCGGCCTGTGCGCCGCTTGTTACGGTTTCCGTGGCGGCTTCCGGGGCAGATGTTTCAGCCTGAGCCTGAGCCGCGGTTTGGGTTTCGGCTGCGGTTTCGCCCTCTGTTGTTTCGGGTTCAACTATGCCTAATTCCTCCGCTTGTTTGCGTGTAATTTCGTTTCCGTTTTCATCGAGATATATTCTCTCTATTCCGTCGTCCTCTTCTTCGGCGGCGGCTGTGCTGTTAAGCTCCGTTTCAACGGAAACCCGGAGCATCTTAAGAGTCGCAACAACATCCGCCTGATACTTAGCGCCATCAAGGCTTATTTCATAGGAGGCCGGAATGGGATTGTCGTCCCTTAAGCCCTCCAAAATAGAAGGGTTTTCCCATGTACTCATAGCATCGTCTAAATTGTCATCGGCTGACTTATATACAACCTCGGTTACATGGTCTATGGCTCTTATGCTTTCGCCTATTTCCTCCGCCATTTCGTCGGTAACGTCAGAGCCTAAGAAAACAGTTATGCCTATTGTTTTCTCAATCTGTTCAAGCATATAGTCTATATTAAGACATATGCAGAGGGACAGAATAAGTATAAAGGAACAGGCCGCAACGGTGGCTATAGCGGCAAGGGACATAAAGCCGTTTTTAAACATACCTTTCATGCTCTGTCCCAAGTGATATTTAAAGGTTCTAAGCTTCATCGTTATAACCGCCTTCCTCTACATCGCTTATGAGAACACCGTTATCCAAATGAATTACACGCTTCCTCATTTTATTAACTATGTCTTTGGCATGGGTAGCCATAACTACGGTTGTTCCTCTTGAGTTAATCTCCTTTAAAAGCTCCATAATTTCCCAAGCCGTGTCAGGGTCTAAGTTTCCCGTAGGTTCGTCGGCTATGAGTATGGGGGGCTTGTTTATAACCGCTCTCGCAATGGCCACCCTCTGTTCTTCGCCGCCTGAAAGCTGATCGGGGTAGGCGTTTGCCTTTTTGTGGAGGCCTACAAGAGAAAGTGTCTGGGGAACGGAACGTCTTATGCTTTGGTTTGAGGCTTCTATAACCTGCATGGCAAAGGCCACGTTGTCATAAACCGTTTTTGAGGGAAGAAGCCTGAAATCCTGAAAGACACAGCCTATTTTTCTTCTTAAATAAGGCACCTTTTTCCTTTTTAAAACGGAAAGCTGAGTGGAATCTATATAAACCTCTCCCGTTGTGGGTTCTATTTCTTTAAGGAGAGTCCTTATAAAGGTGGATTTTCCGGAACCGGAGGAGCCTACAACAAAGACAAACTCCCCCTTTTCTATTTCTATTGAAAAATCTTTAAGACCCAACGCCCCGTTTTCGTAAATTTTCGTTACGTTCTGCATTGAAATCATACTGCTCAAAACTATTCATTCCTTTTTTTCTTTTTGTTACGCTGTATATTATCACAGCTTAGTTAAAATTGACTTATTTTATTATTAAATTTTATTAATCGCCACAGATAGGGAAAACACGGGTTTCCTGTTGTTTTTTTACGGCCTTAATATCTGAAATTTTCTTTAAAGGTCATATATTTTGAAACCATAAGCATAATCTTAAAGACTATGGCGTCGTCGAAATTCCTAAGGTCAAGCCCTGTCATCTTCTGGAGCTTGTCAAGACGGTAGACAAGGGTGTTTCTGTGGAAGTAGAGCTGACGGGAGGTTTCCGAAACGTTTAAGTTATTGTCGAAAAGCTTATTAACCGTAGTCAGGGTTTCCTCGTCAAACTGATCCATACTGAGACCGTGGAGAACCTCGCTTATAAACATCCTGCAAAGAGGTGTGGGAAGCTGGTAAATAAGCCTGCCTATGCCTAACTGCTTATAATTTACAATGTGCTGAGATTCTTCGAAAATTCTGCCTACTTCGAGGGCCATCTTCGCCTCTTTATAAGAGGAAGAAACATTTTTAAGGTCCTTAACGTCCGTTCCTATGGCAACGTAAATATTGCTCATTGCTTCGGCTGTCAAGGTATCGTAAATTGTTTTGGCTATGTTCTCTATTTCCGCCCTGTCATCGGTTTCCTTAAGCTCCTTAACGAGTATAATACTCTTTTCGTCAACGGCGGTAACAAAATCCTTTATTTTGGTGGGGAAGATGTTCCTTACTATTTCGACTATGTTAAGCTCCTTGTCAATTTCCGTTTCTATAAGGTAGACAATACGTCTTACATTGTTTTCTATGTGAAGCTTCTTAGCTCTTGAGTATATATCAACAAGGAGCAGATTGTCAAGCAAAAGATTCTTGATGAAGTTGTCCTTGTCATATCCTTCCTTGTAGGCTACCAAAAGGCTCTGAATCTGGAACGCCGCCATTTTGCCTATTCTGAAAGTTTCCTCGTCCTCACCCTTTATTAAAACGATATATTCTATGCTGCCTCCTTCAAAAACCTTGAAATACTGGAAGCCGGCTACAAGCTGGTTTTCAGCCGGAGAGTCTACGAAAAGCTCTATGCTCTCTATAACCTGATTCTGCATATTTTCCTCTGTGGAGGCTACAACCTTTCCCTCTCTTTCAACAACGGAAAGCTCACGCCTTGTTATATTTTTAAGTCCGTCTATTGTGGTTTGTAAAATCTGGTTTGATATCAATACCTTCACTCCCTTTATATAGATTTAAAACTTGGGAAGCCTTTCTTCCCTGTTCTGCATGCCTAATTTATATTTTATAACAAAACCGGGAAAAAAGAAAGAGAAAGTTATTAATTTTTTTAATTTTTTAATAATTTTTTGCCCTGCACGGCAAATTTACGGAAATTATATTCGAATATTATGCCTGTTAAGGGAAATTAAGGAAATGATTTGCGATTTAAAGACTTTCCCGTCCGTGCCGCTGCCGCCCTTATACAAACCGGTTATAAAAAATCCGTAAATCAGCAAAATTTTTCTTTAAATATTTTATATTTATGGTATAATAGAAGAGAATGCTCGTAGGTTGATTTTAACCTGCGGAGAAATAAAGATTAACCTATTATTACAGGGGGTATTTGTCGTGGACACAGACAACGTTAAAAAACAGATTGAGGTAGTTATAAACGGCAAGGTTTACAGACTGTCAACAACAGACAATGAAGATTATATAAAGTCCGTTGCGGAGTATGTCAACAGAAAATACACTGAAATAGCAAGGGAAACATCTTCCGTAACAAGACTTTCGGAGCATTTTCCCGTTCTGCTGGCTTTAAACATAGCCGACGACCTTTTTAAACAGTCGGCGGAGAGCGGAGAAAATCTCAAAGAAAAATCCGACCTCGAAAACAGAATTTTTAAACTTGAAAACGAGTTTAAGGCCGCCGAGGCTTCTATAGGCGAAAAGGAAAAGGCTCTTGAGGCGGCAAAGCTTGAGGGCGAAAAGCTTAAAGATGACCTTAAAGCAAAGGAAGAGGCCGAAAAGGCAGCAGAGGCCTTAAAAGAGGAAAACAAGCGTCTTTCGCTTATTATAACGGACGCAGGGCTTATTCCGCCTACTCCCGATAAAAACGGAAGAATAAAGGACAAGGACAAGGACAGAGAAACCCTCCTTAAGGAGCTTAACGACATAAAATCGGAAAACGGAAGAACAAAGAAAGAAAACAGGAGCCTTTCGGAAAGGCTTAAGGCGGTTGAGGAGGAGCTTGCTCTTTTTAAAACAGCCCCGACAGGAGCTTCCGAGGCGGCTTCGGAGCCTAAAACACCTGTAAAAGCACAAAAAACCGTAAAGAAGTGAGTGCCTTGACGGAATTGACGGAATATGAAATATTAGCCCCCTGCGGAAGCCCTGAGGCCGTTTACGGAGCCGCGGCCGCCGACTGTGACAGCATATATATAGGTGCAAAGGCCTATAACGCAAGGGCTCTTGCCCGAAATTTTGAGAATGAGGAAATAAAGCAGATAATAGATTTTTGTCACTTAAGGGGCGTAAAGGTTTATATAACCTTTAACATATTGTATAAGGACGCCGAAACAGAAGATTTGCTGAAATCGGCGGCGGAGCTTTATTCTTACGGAGCCGACGCCTTTATATGTGCCGACATAGGCATAATGCAGGTTTTTAAGGAGTATTTCAAGGGCTTGAAAATAAACGCAAGCACACAGACCACAGTCCACAATTCGGATACTGCCCTTGCTTTCAAGGAGATGGGCGTTGACAGGATTGTTCTTTCAAGGGAGCTAAGCCTTAAGGACATAAGGGCTGTTTATGAAAAAACAGGAAACAAGCCCGACCTTGAGGCCTTCGTTCACGGGGCGCTTTGCGTCTGTTATTCGGGCAGGTGTCTTTATTCCTCTTTCGTGGGAGGAAGAAGCGGAAACAAGGGCCGCTGCGCCCAGCCCTGCCGAATGGAATACAGCCTTTTGAGAGAGGGAAAGGAAATTGCAAAAGTGCCTCTCCTGTCCCCAAAAGACATTATGACGGCGGAGCATATTTACGATATGATAAGGGCAGGAGTAAAAGCCTTTAAAATAGAGGGAAGAATGAAAAGCGTCCCCTATGTTTTTGAAACCGTAAAAACCTACAAAAAATATCTTGAAGCCGCCGTTAAGGCAAAGACCGACAGTAAAATAACCCTTGAGGATAAAAATAACCTTTTGCAGGTTTTCAGCCGCGGCGGAGAATTTTCGGAGGGGTATCTCTATACCCCTAAGGGAAAGGATATGCTTTCCGAAAATGTCAAAAACAGCGGCAGGGAAATAGGCTTTGTCACAGCCTCAGACAAAAAGGGCTGTTATATCAAGTTTTTTGAAGCTCTTCACTGCGGCGACGGCATAGAAATTTTCGGCAGAAATCAAGGCACGGGAATTTCAAAAAAAATAAATCGTGGTCAAACGGCCTATTTTAACCTAAAGGGCAAAAAGGGTGACCGGGTATTCCTGTCCTACGATAAAGCTCTTACAGACAGCCTTAACAGAGAAGCGGCTCTTGACAGCGGGAAAAGAGAAATCGAGGGAAGCTTTAAAGCAAGGCTCGGAGAAAGAACGGAGTTAAGCCTTAAAACAAAAGAAACCGAAGTTACGGTTTTAGGCGAAAAACCTCAAAAAGCCGAAAACCGCCCGACTTCAAAAGAAGAAATCATAAGCCGTCTTTCAAAGACGGGAAATACGCCCTTTAAAACAGACAAGCTGACCGTTCGGGCTGATGATGATATATATATTCCCGTAAAGGAGCTTAATGCCTTAAGACGGGAAGCCTGCGATAAGCTTTCGGAAGAAATCGTAAAAAGCTATGAGAGAAAAGCCCCTGCTTTGCCGCCGAAGCCTGTTTTGGAAAAAACAGCCGAAAAGCCCTTTATATCGGCAGAAGTGACAAGGGCGGAACAGCTTAAGGCAGTTTTAAAAAGTAATATAAAGAGAATTTATATAAATGACATAAGCCTTGTAAAGGAGGCTCTCGGGGTCAAGGATAAAGAGATTTTCTATGCCCTGCCCCATATTGTAAGAGAGGAAAGCCTTGAGAGAGTGTTTGAGGAGGTTAAAAGCCTCGAAAACACCGAAATCACGGGCTTTCTCACAAGGAACCCGACGATGCTTAAAACCGGTAAAAAGATAATCTGCGACCATACCTTAGGGGTGTTTAATTCCTATACGGCAGAAAGGCTCTTAAAGGACTATAGTGGGATAACTCTTTCAACGGAGCTTGACCTTAAGGAGCTTAAGCCCCTCTGCGCTGAGGGAAGTGAAATTATTGTCTACGGCAGACTGCCCCTTATGACTACGGAGCAGTGTCCCATAGGGAATTTTGTCGGAAACAACAGGGGAAAGAGGTTCTGTTCCCTTAAGAATAGGGCAGGGGGCTTTTCCATTAAAGACAGAACAGGGGCTCTTTATCCCTTAGAGCCTTGCTGTGAAGCCTGTTTTTGCAAAATTTTAAGCAGCGAGCCTGTTTTTGCCCCTGAGGCTTTAAATCTTAAACCATCTTCCTTTAGGCTCATATTTACAATGGAAACCGAGGAAGAAACAGTCAAAATAACGGATTATTTTACGGATATGCTTAAAAACACAAACATCAACAAACCAACGGATATAAAGGGAAGATCTCTTAAGGGAGTAAGGTGACTGTATGATTGAAATGCTTATATTTCTGTCAAAATATCTATTCATAATACTTATAGCTGTATTCTGCCTACAGTGCGGTTATTTAATCTCAAAGGGCAGACAGATGGACTACCCCTCTGCGGAAAACACGGGGGCGGTTAAGCTTCAAAGAGTAACCATGATATTGTTCCATGTTTTGGCCTACGCTATGCTTTATTTTAATTCGGATATACCCTTAAAGGATTATATGGTTACGGCTCTTGGGGGTCTTGCCCTTATTATGGCGGTTCCCCCTTTTATAAGGGTTGTTTATAATAAAATAAACGGTCTTATTATAAACTGTATGTATTTTCTTATGGACTTAAGCCTTGTAATTCTTCAAAGGCTTAACCCTGACTATGCCCTTAAGCAGCTTATATTTTTCTTTATAGGCTCCGGTTGTATTCTTTTAATATATCCCGTATTGAAGTACGGCAAAAATCTCCATAAGCTTAAATACTTATATTTAGGTGTGGGTTTTCTGCTTCTTGTTTTGACCCTTATTTTCGGAACCACCACAAGAGGCGCCACAAACTGGATATACATAGGGGACTTCTCCTTTCAGCCCTCTGAGATTGTAAAGCTTATGTATGTGTTTTACTTTGCCTCTGTTTTTTCAAAGAAAGTGACGCTGAGAGAAACAATATTACAGCTTATTATAGGCCTGATTTTTGTCTGTATTCTTGTTGTCCAGAGGGATTTGGGTTCCGCTCTCATTTTTTTTATGACCCTCATTATAATGGTGTTCATATCCACGGGGAATGTGCCTGTTGTGTTGGGCAGCTTAATCTGTGCCTGTGCAGGGGCTGTAGGAGCCTATAATATGTTTTCCCATATTCAGGTGAGGGTCGCCGCCTGGCTTGACCCCTGGAGCGACATAGGCAACACCACCTATCAAATTGCCCAGTCCCTTTTTGCCATAGGAAGCGGCGGTCTTTGGGGCAGCGGCTTAGGTAAAGGCTACGCCTCTTCAATACCCATTGTGGAAAGCGATTTTATATTTTCGGCAATTTGCGAGGAGTTCGGCCTGATTTTTGCCGTATGCGTAATATTTATATATCTGACAATATTCTACTGCAGTGTGAGAAGTGCACTGAATACCGAATCTAAGTTTAATGCCGTTCTTGCTTCGGGCTTAACGGGGCTTATATGCTTCCAGACCTTTCTCATAATAGGGGGAGTAACGAAGTTTGTTCCCCTTACGGGGGTAACCCTGCCTTTTGTAAGCTACGGCGGAACGTCGGTTGTTATATTGGCAATTATAATAGGTATTCTGCTTTGGATATATGTTCCCAAAACGGAATTTTCCGAGGAAAAATACGGAACAGACGAGGTTCCGAAAAAACACAGACAGAGAAGAGCTGCAAGAGCCGCTTCGGAGGCCGAAACCGCAGGAAACAGGACGGCATCACGTACATCAGGCAGACAAACAGCTTCGGCAGCTTCGCCCCGTCAAAGGTCACACTCAGACGATGAAGAAGGACCTTTAAGTAAAAGAGTAAGGGGGCGGAGAGATGAATAAGAATATTAAAATAACATTCTGGATTCTTTTTGCAATGTTTGCCGCTCTTATAATACATCTTTGCTACTTTACCGTAATCGAAGCCCCTACGGCGGTAAACAACCCCTATAACCTCCGTCTTGCCTCGAAAGAAAGTTCTATTAAAAGAGGAAACATAGAGGACATAAACGGAGTTGTTATTGCGGAAAGTGTTTTAGAGGAGGAAAGCTATACAAGGCAGTATAACTATCCCCGAATGTATTGTCATATTACGGGCTATACGGATATGGGAAAAACAGGGGCGGAGAGCGCATATAACGCCGAGCTTTTGACCCTGCATAACGAAACCCTGCAAAAATTTCTGTATATAATGACAAATAAGGTTTTTAAAAACGGAAACTTTTCCCTTACGGGCTTTGACGGCTTTGACTGCGTAATTGAAGAGGCCTATGCTATGGACGGTTTCAGCCCCGATTTTGACGGAGATACAGGAGGATTTGACGGCTTCGGCGAAAATAACGGAAACGGCTTTGATTACACGGCTTCGGGAAGCGGAGCAGAGGCGGAAACAGAGGATATATCCGAGGAAGCGTCAGAAGAAATAACCGAAGAAACATCGGAAGAAACAACGGAAACAGTCTTTGAGGACGATTCCGAGATAGGCTCGGAAATAAAGGATATATATGAAAATATAGAATCAAGCCCCACGCCGGATTTAGACACCATATATTCCGACGGATATGAGTCGGAAAACGATTTTTTTGCACCCTTAAAGGACGGCTTTGTTTTGGAGGGGAACACGGTTGTTTTGTCGGTTGACCACAGGATTCAGGAAAAGGCCTATGAGCTTTTGGGGGAAAGGAAAGGCTCCATTGTTGTTTCCGATGTAAACACGGGAATGATAAAGGCTATGGTGTCCTATCCCAACTATGACCCCGGTTCAATAGCCGATAACTGGGAATATCTTACTACGGACGAGGAAAATACTCCCCTTTTAAACAGGGCAAGTCAGGGGCTTTATACCCCCGGTTCGATTTTTAAGATAGGAATGGCTCAGCTTTTAATAGACACAGGGCAGGAGGATATGACCTTTGAATGTTCCGGAATAAACCATTTCGGGAATAAGACGCTGAGGTGTTACAATGAAACGGTTCACGGACACATTAATTTAAGAGATGCTTTTAAGCAGTCCTGCAACGGTTTTTTTGCTCAGGCCGCCTTAAACCTTATGGCGGACCGCCTTATAACACAGGCCAAAAACTTAGGCTATAACAGTGATTACGATTTCCCTCTGGAACACTCCATAAGTGTGTTTAAGCTTACGGAGGAGGCGGATAATTCGGAGCTTACGGACACGGGAATAGGACAGGGGAAAACTATGGTGACACCCCTGCATATAAATATGATAACGGCGGCTGCGGCAAACGGAGGCATAATGTATACTCCGCAGATTACGGCAGCGGTTAAAAGCTATAACGGCAGCATAATAAAAGAATATGAGCCTGAGGAAATGGGCAGGGTTATGTCTGAGGAAACCTCGGTAAAGCTCAGAGAGCTTATGAGGGCGGTTGTTTCAGAGGGAACGGGAACCCTCGCCGACAGCAGTCAAATTGCAATAGCCGGAAAAACGGGAACGGCGGAAAACGGTACGGATAACGACCATATATGGTTTACCTGTTTTGCGCCCTATGAAAACCCCGAATATGCCGTGACTGTTATGCTTGAGTATACCGGAACAAGCAGCAAGGCCACACCTATAGCAAAAGAGCTTTTGGAGTATATAAATACTTTGGAATAAAGGAAATGGTAACAGTTCAGCCAAATCACTCGCAAAGCGTCTGCTTCACATCCGCCATCGTTACACGACTCATTTTTTGCTCGTTATTTGGCGTTCCGCTCGTGCTTTATTTGGATAAACTTCTTTAGGAAACAAGTTCCCACAGAATTTTCTCCAAATAAAGCACGGCTGAACCAATGTCATTTAGTTAACATAACAAGATGAATAGCAAATTCTTCCATT
>JAJQFB010000072.1 GCA_021201395.1 Clostridiales bacterium
TGTTGTATTTCAATTATATTACATTTTAAATAAATTTTTCATGCGTTTGTCCTGAGGCCTTTTTTCTTTCTATTGACGTCTGCTCTTATTTTGTGATATAATATTGATAAGGTTAATTTAAGGAAAGCTTTTTTGCTGCTTTATAAGATATTAAGGAAGCTGTTTTAAAACAGAAGGGAGTAAAAGAATGAAATGTTCAAATTGCGGAAATGAAATTACGGGTTCCGATAAATTTTGCGGTGTCTGCGGCGCTCCGGTAATAAACGGACAGCCTTCCGGCGATTACATACCGGAGTCCCCTTATACACAGACGCCTCCACCCGGGCAAACCCCTCCGCCTATGCAGACCCCTCCGCCGTCTTATACAAACACCTCAAACACTGCCGGTACGGCGTCTCTTATATTCGGTATTTTGGGTCTGGTTACATCGTGGATTTTCGGAATAGGAGCTTTTTTGGGTATAATAGGCCTTGTTTTAGCGGCAGTTTCCCGTAAAAACGCAGGCCCCAACGGAATGGCCACCGCCGGGCTTATACTCGGCATACTTGCGGTTGTATTCGGAGGACTGTTCCTGATGTGTACAATTTGCGTATGTGGCAGTGCTTCTTCGGGATATTACCCATACTATTACTATTATTGACAAGCAAGTTTCAGGGGCAAAACAAGCCTTTCCTATGCAAAAATAATTTCTTAAAACAAAACTTAGGAGGATTACTATGAGTGTAAACTTATATAAAAGAAATTTTCTTACCTTAAAGGACTTTACGGAGGACGAAATTTTATATCTTCTTTCCCTTGCAAAGGATTTAAAAGCCAAAAAAAAGCACGGCATATTTGAAAAGAACCTTGCAAATATGAATATTGCCCTTATTTTCGAAAAAAATTCAACAAGAACACGCTGTGCCTTTGTTGTCGCCTGCAACGATGAGGGGGCATGTCCCGAATTTTTGTCAAAATCGGATATTCACTTAGGGGGCAAGGAGGATTCCAAAGACACAGCAAGGGTTTTGGGCAGAATGTTCGACGGAATAGAGTTTAGGGGATATTCTCAGGAAACGGTTGAGGTTTTGGCAAAGTACAGCGGAGTTCCCGTTTGGAACGGCTTAACCGACGTAGACCACCCCACACAGGTTCTGGCGGATTTTATGACAATTCAGGAAAATTTCGGGAAGCTTAAGGGCATAAACCTAACCTACGTCGGCGACGGCAGGAACAATATGTCAAACGCCCTTATGATAGGCTCCTCAAAGTGCGGCTTGAATTATAAAGTAATTTCTCCCAAAGAGCTTTTCCCCGAACAGGCTTTAACAGACGAGTGCGGAAAGTGGGCAAAGGAAAGCGGCGGTTCCGTTACGGTTACAGATGATATGGCCGATGTAAAGGGCTCGGACGTACTCTATACGGATGTTTGGGTTTCTATGGGCGAAGAGGCTCAAAAGGCGGAGCGTTATAAGCTTCTTACACCCTACAGAGTAACCTCGGAGGCTATGAAAACAGCAGGCTCAGAGGTGGTATTTATGCACTGCCTGCCGGCTGTAAAGGGCGATGAGGTAACGGAAGAGGTTTTTGAAAGCCCTGCTTCTGTTGTCTTTGACGAAGCCGAAAACCGTATGCACACCATAAAGGCGGTTATGGTAGCCACTCTTTCGAGAAATTATTCCTTTTAAAATATAAAATATATAAAAATCTCTCATTTTTTACTTGTTATATTAAGCCTTAAGACGGTCAAAATAATATCGTAGCCGAAATAAACGGCTGCAAAAAATCTTAAGCCGCAGGGAAAGCTTTAAGCGGCTGAAAATTTCAGGAGGTATTTATTATGGCAAGCAACAACAGTTCAGGCTCAAGCAACAAGGTAAACGTACCTGAGGCAAAAAAGGCTATGGAAAACTTTAAGTATGAAGTAGCGGACGAAATCGGCGTACCCTTAAAGAAAGGCCATAACGGCGATTTAACCTCGGCTCAGAACGGCTATGTCGGCGGATATATGGTAAAGAAAATGATTGAAGCCCAGGAAAAGAAAATGGCAGGAGAAGACGGCGAGGAATAAGACTGTCTTTGTAAGAGAAAAAAACACTGAAAAAACGAAAAAATAAGTAAAAACCGACAAAAGAGAGATGTCTGATGATTATTCACGGCATCTCTTTTTTTATTTTTTTCAAAGCTCTTTGCTGCGGAAAAAATTACTGCCGAAAAATCATTTTAACAGTTATTAGAGGCTTGCAAAAAATGAGGCATTGTGTTATTATTATGGTTACGGAAGAAAAACAGCGAATAATGAAACGATAAACAGAAAGCAATTTATTAAAGAGGTTGAAAAGCAATGAAAAATATGAAAGTGGGCATTGATATTGGTTCTACCACAATAAAAATTGCCTGTCTTGATGAGTATAATAATGTTATTTACGGAGATTACAGACGCCACCTCTCCAACATTCAGCAGACCCTTTTGGAGCTTTTGGAGGACGCAAAGAAAGGCAGCCCCGACTGTGAGTTTACGGCTATGATTACGGGCTCCGGCGGTCTTTCAATCGGTGAGTGGATAGGTATTCCCTTTACACAGGAGGTTGTAGCAGTGGCGGAGGCCTTGGAGCAAAAGGCACCGGGTACTGACGTGGCTATTGAAATAGGCGGCGAGGACGCTAAGATAATTTACTTTACCGGAGGCCTTGAGCAGAGAATGAACGGCATTTGCGCCGGAGGAACAGGCTCCTTTATAGACCAGATGGCAACCCTTTTACAGACGGACGCACAGGGGCTTAACGAATATGCTAAATCCTACGAGGTTATTTACCCCATAGCGGCCAGATGCGGCGTTTTCGCAAAGTCCGACATTCAGCCCCTTATAAACGAAGGTGCAAGCAAGCCCGACCTTGCAGTGTCTATTTTCCATGCCGTTGTTTCACAGACCATAAGCGGCCTTGCCTGCGGAAAGCCCATCAGGGGCAGGGTGGCCTTTTTGGGCGGCCCTCTCCACTTCTTAACGGAGCTTAAAGCAAGATTCATAGATGTTTTGGGGCTTAAAGAGGGAGAAGCCGTTGAGGTTGAAAATTCCCACCTTTTTGCCGCTATGGGTTCCGCTATGCGTTCGGAAGATGGAGAAGCATTTACATTTGACAGACTTATTAAAAATTTAAAGGGCGAAAAACATCTTACAATGGAGATAAATCGCCTTGACCCTCTTTTTGCCTCACAGGCTGATTTTGATATATTCGAGGAAAGACACAACAGAGCCGTTGTTAAAAAGGCAAGCCTTAAGGATTATAAAGGAAGCACCGTCTTTTTAGGCATAGACTCAGGCTCCACCACCTCAAAATTAGCCGTTATAGGGGAGGACGGAACCCTGCTTCACTCCTACTACGCAAGCAACGAAGGAGCGCCCCTTAAGGTTTGTATGAGAGCCTTGAAAGAAATATACGAAATACTCCCCGAGGGAGTTAAAATAGGAAAGTCCTGCGTTACTGGCTACGGCGAGGGGCTTATTAAGGCCGCCCTGACATTGGATTTAGGCGAAATTGAAACAGTCGCCCACTATAAGGCCGCCGCATTTTTCAACCCTAAGGTTGACTTTATACTTGATATAGGCGGTCAGGATATGAAGTGTATAAGGATAAAGGACGGGGTCATAGATTCAGTGCTTTTAAACGAGGCCTGCTCCGCCGGCTGCGGCTCTTTTATAGAAACATTTGCAAGGAGTTTATCCCTTAAGGTTGAGGACTTCGCAAAGGTTGCCCTTTTTGCAAAAAGCCCTATAGACTTAGGCTCCAGATGTACTGTTTTTATGAATTCGAGGGTTAAACAAGCCCAAAAAGAGGGGGCCGAGGTGGCTGATATTTCCGCCGGCCTCGCTTATTCCGTTATTAAAAATGCCCTCCAAAAGGTTATTAAAATAACAGACCCGACGGATTTGGGAGAGGAGATAGTTGTTCAGGGGGGAACCTTCTATAATAACGCCGTTCTCCGAGCCTTTGAGCTTATTTCCGAAAGAGAGGCTATCCGCCCCGACATAGCCGGTATTATGGGGGCTTTCGGCGCTGCCCTAATCGCAAAGGCAAAATATAACGAAAACGAGGCAAGTGCCACCATTTCCGCCGAGGACTTGGAAAACTTAACGGTTACATCTACCTTTACCAGATGTAAAAGGTGCAACAACCACTGCCTTTTGACAATAAACAAATTCAGCGGAAACAGACGCTTCATCTCAGGCAACCGCTGTGAGAGGGGCTTGGGGAAAGATGTCTCCCAAAGCTGTGTTCCCAATTTGTTCCAATATAAATATGAAAGACTTTTTAACTATATTCCCACTCCCTTAGCCCACGCAAAGAGGGGCTTGGCGGGAGTGCCGAGAGTTCTCAATATGTATGAGGATTATCCTTTCTGGTTTACATTTTTAACGGAGCTTGGCTACAGCGTTATGCTTTCGCCTAAGTCCGGCAGAGACATCTATCAGCTTGGAATAGAATCAATCCCCTCAGAGTCGGTTTGCTATCCGGCTAAGCTTGTTCACGGACACGTTAAATATCTTATTGACAAGGGCTGCAAATTCATATTCTACCCCTGTGTTTCCTATGAACATCAGGAAATAATGGATGCTGACAACTGCTACAACTGCCCTATAGTTACAAGCTACCCCGAAAACATAAAAAACAATATGGAGGAGATACATAATCCCGACATAGATTTCAGGAATCCCTTTTTCAGCTTAAACGATAAGGATTTCCTTATAAAGCGTCTTGAAGAGGAATTTTCCGACATACCCAAAGCCGAGATTAAAAAAGCCGCAAACGCAGCCTGGCAGGAACAGCAGGCTTTCAGGGCGGACATCCGCAGAAAAGGCGAGGAAACCTTAGAGCTTATAGAGGATACGGGTATGCAGGGTATAGTCCTTGCAGGCAGACCCTATCACATAGACCCCGAAATAAACCACGGCATACCGGAAATGATAACGGCCTACAATGCCGCCGTATTAACTGAGGACTCCGTCGCCCACTTAGGAAAGATACCCCGTCCCTTAAACGTAAGGGATCAGTGGGCCTATCACTCAAGGCTCTACGGAGCGGCTTCCCTCGTCCGCACAAAAGAAAATTTGGAGCTTATACAGCTTAACTCTTTCGGCTGCGGCCTTGACGCCATAACCACAGATGAGGTTTCCGACATATTAAGAGCCGGAAATAAAATCTACACCGTTCTCAAAATAGACGAGGTAAACAATTTAGGCTCCGCAAGGATAAGGCTCCGTTCTCTTCTTGCGGCTATAGAGGACAGAAAGCTTAAGGGCATAAAGCCCCAAAAGGCGGCTAAGCCAAAGGGCAGGGTTGTCTTTACAAAGGATATGAGAAAGACTCACACACTGCTTATGCCCCAGATGGCCCCCTATCATTTCAGAATAATCAAGCCGGCCTTGAGAGCCGTAGGCTATAATCTTGAGGTTATGCCGGCTATAGACAAAAAGGCCATAGATATAGGCCTTAAATATGTAAACAACGATGCCTGCTATCCGGCTCTTATAGTCGTAGGCCAGCTTTTGGAGGCTTTAAATTCGGGAAAATATGACCCGAACAACACAACTCTTCTTATGAGCCAGACCGGCGGAGGCTGCCGCGCTTCAAACTATGCGGGCTTTATAAGGAGAGCCTTAAAAAAGGCAGGCTACTCCCAAATTCCCGTTGTAAGCGTTTCCGCCCAGGGGCTTGAGAAGAATCCCGGCTTTAATGTCTACAATTTAAAACTTATTATGGGCGCCCTGCAGGGCTGTCTTTACGGCGACCTTTTGACTAAGGTTTTGTACGCCACAAGACCCTATGAAAGGGACAAGGGAGCCGCCGATGCTCTCTGCGAGAAGTGGATGAAAATTTGCGAGAGGGCTGTTGTTAAGCCTAAATCCTCCGAGTTTAAGAGAAACTGCCGTGCTATAGTTAAGGAATTTGACGAGCTTCCCAGACTTGACACAGTTAAGTCGAAAGTCGGCGTTGTAGGTGAAATTTTGGTTAAGTTTCACCCTACGGCAAACAACGACATAGTAAACCTTCTTGAACACGAGGGGGCGGAGGCCGTTGTTCCCGACCTCTTAAATTTCTTCCTTTACAGCCTTTACAACTGTACCTTTAAGGAGAAATATTTGGGCTTCAAACACTCCACAACGGTGCTTACGACCATGGGCATTAAATTTGTCGAGGGCGTAAGGAAGCCTATGCAGGAGGCTCTTAAAAAGAGCAAACACTTTGAACCTACGGCGGATATAGCCAAATTAGGGGAGCTTGCGGCGCCTATAGTTTCTATGGGAAATCAAACGGGAGAGGGCTGGTTTTTGACCGCCGAGCTTGTAGAGCTTATCCACACGGGAGTTTTAAACAACATCTGCACTCAGCCTTTCGCCTGCCTGCCCAATCACGTAACGGGAAAGGGAGTTATAAAAGAGCTTAAGCGGCAATATCCTCAGTCAAATATTGTGGCTGTAGACTATGACCCGGGAGCAAGCGAGGTAAACCAACTTAACAGAATCAAGCTAATGCTCTCCACAGCAAACAAGAATCTTGCAAAGGACATTAAAAACGAAAAGGAAATTAAAATACAGAAAGGACGTGCTGTAAATGAAAGTATGTAAAATTATTGCTGCCGCCGCCGTTGTAACCGTGCTTACGGCCTGCGGAGGCGGAAGCACAGGCACAACAACAAGACTCAGCGAAGTAACGGAAACCACAACCTATCAGACCGTTTCGGGAGAATATACCGGGGAAACCAATATAGGCGTAACCCTGCCGGGAGGGGACTGGGAAATAACAATGGACAACGAAAACAGCACGGTATTTGTTCAGGGCGACAAAACCATAAACGCCTCTGTTATAGACCAGGAATCCTTTAATACGGCGGATCTTCCCACAACAAAGGAGGATATTGTCGACCGTTATACAACAGCTGGCGGAAGCAACATCGATGTTTTGGAATTCAGCTTCGGAGACACGGAAAGCGGAACACAAATGCTCCGTTATACAATAAAGTATACAAGCCAAAGCACCTCCGAGGTCAGAACCCTTTTGACCTCCACGGAAATTTTAGGCGAACACAAGGCCATTGTTGTGGACGGACTTATAAACGCAGACGCAGACGACGCGGAAATTTCGATGATGCGTGAAGCCGTAGACGCCGCCGCAAAAGTAAAAAGCGCAGAATAAACGGAAAACTGTATTTTCCCATAAAAAACGGGGGCAGGCTGATATTTTTAAGCCTGCCCCCGTTTTTTAAAATTTGTAATAAATGTTAGGGTGTCAATGATTGGTTACACTTAGCCGAGTAGTTATACTAAGCGTCAATGATATTTACAGTTTAGGCTGCATAGCCAATGTAGTCAGTGTATAATAGAATAAAATGGGAGGTGCAGCGATATGCAAAAAACAGCTGAACAAGATTATTGTGTTTTGGAAATAAAATTACCGAATAATGCTTCAGATATTATTAAGCAGGTTATAATATTTTTACAATTATTTCTGCCTGTAACATTAGCCAAAAGGTTAGTCGCTGTTCTGCTGCTTTCGATAGGGATTCCGGTTAAAACAGCTGTAGAGTTAACAGGAGTGTGCGAAAAAATATGTGGACTTTGAAAAAACAATCATACTGAACTATAGTCAATAAAGTAGACAGAAAAAGTGAAAAAATACCGACCGGGGTCAAGCGTCCGCACGCTTGCCGGGGTTTGGGGCGAGCAGCCTTTACAGCATAAAAATGCAAAAATAAATACAGGTGAGGAAGTCATTTCGGTTTTCTCACCTGTTGTCTGTTTGTTATATGTTTTGAAAAGTTTTAAGAACTTGGGCGTAAATTTGGGCGTGGGCGTAAGGTTTTTCAGTGGTTTTACGTCTCAAAAAGCTCGAATTTATGCGGTTTTCAGTTGTCTAAGGGTTTCATAGTGGGGAAGAGGAGAACGTCTCTTATGGTGGGGGCGTCGGTGAAGAGCATTACAAGGCGGTCGATACCCATGCCCATGCCGCCGGTGGGGGGCATACCGTATTCGAGGGCGGTTAGGAAGTCCTCATCTATCATATTGGCCTCTTCATCGCCTAGGCCTCTGAATTCCTCCTGACGCTTGAAACGCTCTCTTTGGTCTATGGGGTCGTTAAGCTCCGAGTAGGCGTTGGCAAATTCACGGCCTACTATAAAAAGCTCAAAACGCTCTACATAGCCCTCCTTGTCGTATTTCTTCTTTGTGAGGGGAGAAATTTCTATGGGGTGATCCATAAGGAAAGTGGGCTGAATCAGGTTTTTCTCAACATATTCCTCAAAGAAAAGGTTCAGTATGTCGCCCTTGAGGTGGTGGGGTTCATACTCTATGTGACGGCTGTCCGCAAGGGCACGGGCTTCATCAAGGGTTGTTACCTCGTCGAAGTCAATACCTGCATACTTCTTTACGGCTTCCGTCATTGTTATTCTCTCGAAAGGTTTTTCAAAATCAAGTTCTGTGCCCTGATAGGTTATTTTGTATGTGCCTGCAACCTTTTTGCAGCATTCTTTTATGATACCCTCTGTTATGTCCATCATTCCGTAGTAGTCTGTGTAGGCCTGATAAAGCTCAAGTAGGGTAAATTCCGGGTTGTGGTTTGCGTCCATTCCCTCGTTTCTGAAAACTCTGCCTATTTCGTAGACCCTTTCAAGACCGCCTACGATAAGACGCTTCAGGGGCAGCTCGAGGGCGATTCTTAAGCACATATCTATGTCAAGGGTGTTGTGGTGGGTAATAAAGGGGCGTGCCGTTGCTCCGCCGGGGATTGTCTGGAGGATAGGTGTTTCAACCTCTAAGAAATCCTGATTATCGAGATATTCTCTTATGGCGGTAATTATTTTGGAACGCTTTATAAAGCTCTGCTTTACCTCGGGATTTACGATTAAGTCAACATATCTCTGACGGTAGCGCAGGTCTTTGTTTGCAAGGCCGTGATATTTTTCGGGGAGAATTTGAAGGCTCTTTGAGAGCAGTGTTATTTCGCTTGCGTGAACGGAAATCTCGCCCATTTTTGTTTTGAAGACAAAGCCCTTTACACTTACTATGTCTCCTATGTCTATCATCTTTTTGAAGATGGTGTTGTAAAATTCGGCTCCCCCTACGTCGTCTCTCGTGACGTAGCACTGAATATGGCCGTCTCTGTCCTGAACATCTATGAAAGAGGCTTTGCCCATAACTCTCTTGCTCATAAGCCTGCCGGCTACGGCAACGGTCTGACCCTCCATCGCTTCAAAATTGTTCTTAATTTCAGTGCTGTGGTGGGTCACTTCGGCTTTTACAATATGAAAGGGGTCCTTATCCATAGTTTGGAGGTTTGCAAGCTTGTCTCTTCTTATTTTAAGCAGCTCGTTAAGCTCCTCCGCTGTTTTTTCTTTGTTTACTGTCTCTGCCATTTTAAATTAGCTCCTTATAAAATTTCAAGTACCTTTATGGTGATTATGCCGTCGGGAGTTTCAACCGGAACCTCATCGCCGGGTTTATGACCCAAAAGGGCTCTTCCTATAGGGGATTCGTTTGAAATTTTCCCTTTCATAGGGTCGGCCTCGGCTGAGCCTACTATCGTATATACGTCCTCTTCTTCAAAATCGTTATCGTATATTTTGACCTTGTTGCCTAAGTTTACGACACCCTTGTCAAAAGCGTCCTCATTTATGATTTCGGCCTTTTTAAGCATATTCTGAATCTGTGTGATTCTGGACTCTATCTCCGCCTGTTCTTCCTTTGCTGCGTCATACTCGGCGTTTTCAGAAAGGTCGCCCTGGGCTCTCGCTTCCTTAATTTTTACCGCAACCTCGGCACGTCTTACCACCTTAAGGTGTTGAAGCTCTTCCTCAAGCTTTAATTTTCCCTCGCTTGTTAATATAATTGTTTTAGTTTCAGCCAAAGCCAACATCTCCTTATTTTTGTTTTTTTATTGAAATTTTCATAACATTTTATAAATTATATAGTAAAATATTTTTCTTGTCAAGAGGCTGATTGACAGGTCAGTGACAATCGTGTGAAAAAATTTCTCATCTTTCTGTGTATTAAAAATGTTGTGTCGGGAGTGAACCGCAGTATAATAAATATTAATGAAAATTAAAATTTTTTAATTGAAGTAGCGAAAGGTTTGTGATATACTTAAAATAGATAGGAATTTGTAATCAGATAGTGGGTGAGTATTTTGGATTTTTCGCTTGATTCTTTGGCGAATGTGTTTTCTAACATTGATACGTCAAGTATTTCTACGATAAAGCTGACGGATATAATAGATATTTTGTTGGTTGCGGTTTTAATTTATTGGATTATAGTATGGATAAGGGAAACAAGGGCTTGGTTCCTCTTAAAGGGCATTTTGGTTTTGGGAGCTGTCAGCCTTCTTTCCAATGTTTTTAATCTCTACACCGTGTCATGGATAATTGAAAAGACACTTTCCGTGGGCATTATTGCAATTATTATCCTCTTTCAGCCCGAATTTAGGAAAGCTCTTGAGAACATAGGCAAGGGCTGGCTTGTTTCAAATATTTTTTCAAATGAAAAGGACAACGGCAAGCTTGAAGAGGCTACGGTAAAGGAAATTGTAGACGCTGCCGTAAGAATGGCAGGGGAAAAGACTGGAGCCTTGATTGTGGTTGAAAAAGATGTCCCCGTTGACCTTAAAAACCCGGGGATTAATATAGACGCGGCTGTTTCAAGCCAGCTTTTGACAAACATATTCGTAAACAAAACGCCTCTTCACGACGGGGCGGTTATAATAAAGAACAACAGAATAGCCTCCGCCGCCTGTATACTCCCCCTTACTGAGGCAAACCTAAACAGCGATTTGGGAACAAGACACAGAGCCGCCGTAGGAGCCAGCGAAGTTTCGGACGCCTATGTTGTTGTTGTTTCCGAAGAAACGGGAAAAATCTCCATGGCTCACGAGGGAAAGCTTAAGAGGGACTTAAGCGGCGAACGGCTTACGGAGAGTCTGCTTCCGACGCAAAAAACAAGCTACAGAACTTTTACCACATTGTGGAAGGGATTGTATAATAATGAAAACAAAAAAAATAGCTGAGGCTGTAAAAGGCTTTTTTAAAACAAATATAAGCATAAAAATATTTTCCTTTGTTTTTGCTTTTGTTATGTGGTTTTTGGTTTTAAGCACCCTAAACCCCTCGGAGACAAAAACCTACAGCGTAAGTCTTACGGTAAACGGAATGGAGGATTTAGAGGCAAACGACCTTGTATGTATGAATTTGGACAGTATTATCGGCCAGAGCGTCAAAATAAAAATTGAAGCCGCAAGGCCCGATCTTACGACTCTGGATTCAAACAAGGATAAGCTTACGGCGTCTGTAGATTTGGGCAGATTTTCGGACTATTACAATGAAGATTTAACCGAAGATTTTATTGTTTCGGTTATCCCCAATCTTTCCCTTTTCGGCAGTACCTATGAAATAGTGGGCTATTCCCCTACGGCTATATCCTTAGAGCTTGACAGGCTTGTTGAATTTGACGTGCCTACAAGGGTTATCGTTCAAAATGAGCCTCAGGAAAACTATGTAAGAAACGAGCCCACGGCGGCTCTTTCAACCGTCACGGTTAAAGGCCCCGAAACCCTTAAGGACACCATAGCCTATGCAGGGCTTATTGTAGACCTTTCTCAGGTAACGGGAGACGATATAGCAAGCGTAGAGCCTGTTTTATTTGACAACGATGGAAATGTTGTCACAGACGAACGCTTTGCGATATATGAGGAATATGTTCAGGTAAGCACATCCGTCTTAAGACAGGGAGACGTAAGAGTTGAGCTGTCGGGCTATGAAGGAGTGGCAGAAACCGGCTATTCCGTTACCGATGTTATATACAGCCCGGAAACAATAAGGGTTTTAGGCAATAATATACCGAGTGAGGCCATTGTGCTGCCCTCTGTAAATATAGAGGGTGCAAGCGAAAACGTTATTGAAACCTTTGATATTCAGCCGCTTTTGGCCGAAAGAGGGCTTATGGCCGCTTCTGAGGAATATCTAAACGTTACCGTGGAAATTGTTGTTGAAAGACAAGACCCTGCTATTTTGAAGATAGACGGCTCCGGAATTGTGGTTATGAATTTGGCCGAAGGGTATTATCTAAGCTCCGAGCTTAATGACGTAAGCTTTGAACTTTACGGCAACAGGGATTTAATAGATTCATCGGATATAACGGCTTATATAAACCTTGAGGGATATACGGCCGGAACCCACAGGGTTAGGGTTTACCCCGTTTTGCCCTCGGGAATCAGCACCGTTGAAAACGAATATATTTATGTTGAAATTGCCGAGGAAACGGAAGAAACAACTGAAGAAACAACGGAAGCGGCTTCGGAGGATATGTTCTCCGAGGCTGTGACCGAGGCCGAGGCCGAAATTGAAGCTGAAGTTTTCGAAACGGAAATTTCCGAAGCGGAGAAAACGGAAGAATAGGATAAAACAATATGGAAGCCTTATATAAAACGGAAACAGAATATACATATGAATTATATGAAAATTTTCGCAGAGGCTTTAAAAAACGTGTTTTGCCGCCTTTTCTGTGTATTTTCTTTATATGTTGTATAACGGAGTTTTGGGGAGACTTTCGGACTTCGGAGCAATAATTACAATTTGGTTCGGGTTAATTATCATCGGAATGTTTGTTTTGACTTTGCTTTTAGGCTTGTTTATAAAATCCGCTTGCAAAGCCCTTAAATCCAAAGTCGGAAAAACAGCAAAATTCTCTTTTATGACAATTATTTTATAAGCTGAAACAAAAAACATCTCTTGAAAAAGCTTTCGGCCTTAGAGGCCGGCTTAAAAGAAAGCAGCTTGAATATCGGCAGCAGTTTAAGGGGAATTAAGGAAACGATAATTAATTTGCCCAAGCAGATTTGCCGAAACAAAGGGTGGAAAATATGGAGTCTGTATATGAAGCACAGACGGAATTTACATTTGATTTATTAAAGAAGAATTACAAAAAATAATTATAAGCACTATAAGAACTCGGAGGAAAATTATGTCATCTGAAAGACAGAAATATATTAGGAATTTCAGCATAATAGCCCATATAGACCACGGCAAGAGTACTCTCGCCGACAGGCTCATACAGAAATGCGGCCTCTTGACCGAGAGAGAAATGCAGGAGCAGGTTTTAGACAATATGGAGCTTGAAAGGGAAAGGGGCATAACCATAAAAAGTCAGGCCGTCCGCCTTATTCACAAGGGCGCCGACGGAAAGGAGTATACCTTTAACCTTATAGACACTCCCGGCCACGTTGACTTTAACTATGAGGTTTCAAGAAGCCTTGCGGCCTGCGACGGGGCTGTTCTTGTTGTGGACGCAGCCCAGGGGGTAGAAGCCCAGACCCTTTCAAACGTATATCTCGCTTTGGACAATGACCTTGAGGTTCTGCCGGTTGTAAACAAAATAGATCTGCCCAGCGCAGACCCGGACAGGGTTAAACAGGAAATCGAGGACATAATAGGCCTTGACACCTCGGAAGCCCCCCTTATTTCGGCGAAAAATGATATAAATATAGAAGAGGTTTTCGAGAAGATAACAGAGCTTCTGCCGCCGCCCTCGGGTGACGAAAGCAAGCCCCTCAGCGCCCTTATTTTCGACAGCGTTTACGACTCCTACAGAGGGGTTATAGTTTTTATGAGGATTTTTGACGGGCGGCTTAAAAAAGGCGACAGGGTTCGGTTTATGGCTACAAAAAAGGAATTTGAGGTGGTTGAAGTAGGTGTTTTCGGCCCCGGCAGGTTTATACCCTGTGAAGAACTGTCAGCCGGAGACGTAGGCTATCTTACCGCAAGCATTAAAAACGTAAGGGACACCCGAATAGGCGACACTGTTACTCTTGTTAAAAATCCCGTTGCGGAGGCTCTTCCCGGATATAAAAAGGTTCAGTCTATGGTTTACTGCGGAATTTTCCCTGCCGACGGCTCAAAATATCAGGATTTGCGTGACGCTTTAGAAAAGCTCAGGCTTAACGATGCTTCCCTTGTTTTCGAGGCGGAAACCTCCGTTGCTTTAGGCTTCGGGTTCCGCTGCGGCTTTTTGGGTCTTTTACACCTTGAAATAATTCAGGAGCGGCTTGAACGGGAATATAACCTTGACCTTGTAACCACCGCCCCCAGTGTTATTTATCATATTTACCTGACAGACGGCACAAAAATGATAATTTCAAACCCCAGCGACTTTCCCGACCCTACTTTAATAGAGCATATGGAGGAGCCTTGGGTTAAAGCGGAGATTATACTGCCTACGGAATATATAGGGGCAATTATGGAGCTTTGTCGGCAGAGACGGGGTGTTTACCAAAGTATGGAATATTTGGAAACAACAAGAGCCCTGCTCCACTACCGCCTGCCCTTAAATGAAATTATATATGACTTTTTCGATGTTCTCAAGTCCCGTTCAAGGGGCTATGCTTCTCTTGACTATGAGCTTGACGGCTATGAGGAAAGTAAACTTGTTAAGCTTGATATTTTAGTAAACAGAGAGCCTGTAGACGCCCTGTCCATTATTGTTCACGAAACGGGAGCCGTAGACAGGGGCAGGAGGATTGTGGAAAAGCTTAAGAAAGAAATTCCCAGACATTTATTTGAGATACCTCTTCAGGCGGCTATAGGCAACAAAATAATAGCCAGACAAACTATTTCCGCCTACAGGAAAGACGTACTTGCAAAGTGTTACGGCGGAGACATTTCAAGAAAGAAGAAGCTCCTCGAAAAGCAGAAAGAGGGCAAGAAGCGTATGAGGCAGGTAGGCAATGTAGACGTACCCCAGTCCGCCTTTATGAGTGTTCTCAAGCTTGAAGAGGAATAAAAAATATAAAATAGAAACTTACAGTCGGTTTAAGGACTGTTTGATTAGGCGGGGGTAAGTTATGGAAACTATGGAATATATTATATTGGGACGGGATATTTTTGCCGCGGCAAGCAGGCTGTCTGTCAAAAAAACAGCAGACCTTAAACACTACGGCCTGACACCGCCTCAAGCAGAAGCGATACTGTTTTTTGAGAGTCACGAAAGGGCGAGAATACTTGACCTAAAGGAAGCCTTTAAAATAAGCCATCAGTCCGCAAGAACCATTGTGGACAGGCTGCATGAAAAGGGATATGTCTGTGTGGAAGCGGCGGAATATGACGGCAGGGCTAAAATCGTACATCTTACCGAAGAGGGAGAAAAGATTTGCGATGAGATTAAAAGGCTCGGCCATATAGCCATAGAGGCCTTAACCACAAATTTAAGCGAGGAAGAAAAACGGGATTTGCTTAACATACTTGAAAAAGCCTTAACGGAATTTTAAGGAACCGCTGATTAATTAGCTCATCGCAGCTTCACCGCCGATTTTTCCGATTGCTTCGTCACGCATTTTCAGCGTAGGCTCCGGCTGCGCCCTCAAATGCTTTCCTTACCCTCGAAAAAATCTGCGGCAAATCTGCTTCGGCGAATTAATCATCGTTTCCTTAAAGGTTTCATTCATATTTTCGAGAAAATATTGACAAACCTTGGGGCTGATGATAAAATTACGGAATAAAAGCTTTACGAAAGGCGGTTTTTGATTTGAATTACAAAGAGATTTATGCAAAAAAGCTTACAACGGCAAAGGAAGCTGTTAAAGTTGTCAAAAGCGGAGACTGGGTAGACTGCGGCTGGACAACGGGAACCCCCGTTGCTCTCGATAAGGCCTTGGCGGAAAGATATGAGGAGCTTAGGGACGTTAAGCTGAGAGGGGGAATCTTGCTGTGGACTCCGGCTGTGGCTCGGGTTCCCGATGCTCCGAAGCATTTCTGTTGGAACAGCTGGCATATGGGCGGAATAGAGAGAAAGCTCATAAATATGGGAATGGGCTATTATGCACCTATCCGCTATTCAGAGCTTCCCCGTTATTACAGAGATCACGTTGAAAATGACGTAGCTATGTTTCAGGTTTCCCCTATGGACGAACACGGCTTCTTTAATTTCGGCCCCAACGCCTCTCATATGGCGGCGGTCTGTGAAAAGAGCAGGGTTGTTATAGTTGAAGTAAACAAGAATATGCCTCGCTGTTTAGGCGGCTTTCAGGAGGGCATGCATATAAGCGAGGTTGATATGATTGTACAGGGGGACAACCCACCTATGGGAATTTTAGGCGGCGGCGGAGAACCCTCGGAGGTTGACAAAACCGTAGCAAAGCTTATTGTTGAGGAAATTCCCAACGGAGCCTGTTTGCAGCTGGGAATAGGCGGTATGCCCAACGCCGTAGGCTCTCTTATTGCAGAGTCCGACCTTAAGGATTTGGGCGTGCATACGGAAATGTACGTTGACGCTTTTGTGGATATTGCAAAGGCAGGCAAAATAACAGGTGCAAAGAAAAACATAGATAAAGGCAGACAGGTTTACGCTTTTGGGGCGGGAACCCAAAAACTTTATGACTACATAAACGACAATCCCGAATGTATGAGCGCCCCCGTGGATTATACAAATGACATCCGTTCCATAGCGGCTCTCGATAATTTTATATCCATAAACAACGCCGTAGACATTGACCTTTTCGGCCAGATTAACGCCGAATCCGCAGGCACAAAGCACATAAGCGGCGCCGGAGGACAGCTTGACTTCGTTATGGGAGCTTATCTCTCAAAGGGCGGAAAGAGCTTTATCTGCTTATCTTCAACTTTCAAAACAAGAACGGGCGAGCTTCAAAGCAGAATAAAGCCCACTCTTTCACAAGGCAGCATCGTCACCGACACGAGGGCAAACGCCCACTACATAGTTACGGAATACGGCAAGGTCTGTCTTAAGGGCTTGACAACGTGGGAAAGAGCCGAGGCTCTTATCTCCATAGCCCACCCGAATTTCAGGGAGCAGCTTATTAAGGACGCCGAAAATATGAAAATTTGGCGCAGAAGCAACAAAAAATAACAATATAAAAACATAAAAATACAAGCTTAAAATCAAAAAAGACTGCCGCAAAACAGATAGGAGAAACTGTTTTGTGGCAGTCTTTTATTTTTTATTATGTGACTATATACAATGCTGTTATGAAGTGACCCTTTGTCAAGTGGAAAACACAAAAAATCACCGCATTATTTCTTAAATTTTATTAACGTGGATACAGGGGGAGAGCCTAAGGTTCAACAGTTCTCGGCATTGACCACTCTGTTATACGCGGATCAGGTTTCCCTGCCAACAGACCTCAGAGGTTTTGCCTTTGGCAAAACTGCCCTTACGGGCATCGGACATCTTTCCGACTCTAAATGGTTCGCCGCGAATTCTGCTATCTCAGCACGTGAATCAGATATTTAGTTTCTCTGTCAACAGAGCATTGCCGCAGATAATTCAAACCTTGAGGTTATCCTAAGACCCTTCCTCTATACCCATTATGTTGGTTATTACTAACCCGTGTAAAGGGCTTGTTTTAAAAATTGCTTACCCAGTACCGGTGTACAGCGCCAAGTGTTGTTCTGTAGTTAATATATTTCCTTTATTATGAAGAAAAATTATAAATACCCGAAAGCCAACACGTATAGCTTATTTGAATTCCAAAACAAGTATGGTACAGAACAGGCTTGTGAACCAATGTCATTTATTTAATTTAAGGGGCAATTTTTCAATTAAGGGTGTAAC
>JAJQFB010000007.1 GCA_021201395.1 Clostridiales bacterium
AAGTCAGGCGAATTGATAATCAGAGTTATCCGTGTTTTCTTGTTCGGTTATTTAAGTACATAGGGGCGTGGTCTAACGGTATGATAGGGGTCTCCAAAACCTTTGGCGAGGGTTCAACTCCTTCCGCCCCTGTTAAAAATTTTCGTAACTGTTGTTATTGCAGCAGTTTTTTTATGTTTAAAAATCTAATCCTAAATATGTTCTTAAATCAATTCCTTTATAATAATTTGACATAAATCAAAGAAATCTCCTTATATTACTTAATATAATTTAATATGAGAGTGTAAGCTTATAATCACTGTTATTGTAATGATTAGCGAAAACCTTTATGTAATATGTGCCTGCCGGAATCGAATACCACACGCTTGAGACATTATCTGCCGAATTGCCGCTGATGGATATAGTGTTTTCGTCCTCGCTGTTTTTAAGTGCCTCATCTTCATTTGTGCTGTGCAGTTCAAACTTCCAAAATGTGCCGTTGTCATCAAACCGGCTGTGGTTAAATGAGATTTTAATGTTTGTGCTGCTTCCCAAATCAAACCTGTAAAAGTCAATATCGTTCTCGGACTGCAAATTTCCCGTAACAGGTGAATTGAATGAAATCGGCGTTGCCGTAACATGATCATCGTCGGGTTCGCTTTCGGCTTCGCTTCCCTCTGTCTGCGAATTAACGCAAAATGTATAATCAAAGTCAGACCAGTGATAGCCGGATATTTTTATGTAATAATTACCCACAGGCAGTCTCAAGCGGTCTGAAGACAATCGTGCGGTCTCTCCTGTGGAATCCATTTCAATCAGCGAACCGTTATAGTCATTAAACAGGGAAATTTTCCAGAGAGTACCGGATTCGCTTATTTTAGTATGAGAAAAATCAATCCAAACCTTGCTCTTTTCGGTTATTGTGAACCTATAATAATCAATATCATCTTCGGAATCTATGTTTCCCGTATATTTTTTACCGGTGTTTATAGAGGTTGCTTGGGTGGATAAATTGTCGTTGGGTTCAGTTTCATATGAGTCGTTTTCCTCCTCAAAGGATATTGTAAAAGAATACTTCTCGGACGAATAATTATCTCCGGTTACCTTTATGTAATAGGTTCCGGAATTTAATCTCATATTGGGCGAGGTTGTTTCGGCTGCCTGACCGTTGGAATCTAACTCGTATTGCAAATCTTCATTTTGACTCAACAGGGAAATTGTCCAAAAGGTTCTGTCCTCGTCGAATTTCGGGTGTGTAAATTTAATAGACAGCTTCCCCTTGCTGTCCAGACGCAGCTTATAATAATCAACATCTTCTTCGTTTTGAAGCCTGCCCGAATATGTTTTGTTTACATTTATTTCATCCGCGGTTTTCAGGCTGTCGTTAGACTCCGATTCGCTTCCGAAAATTGTTCCCGGCTGAACCGCAGTAATTTCTACTGTATCCGTTAAGCTGCCTTTGGTAATTGTTATTTCATTTTCACCTTCTTTTATATCGGAATATGATATGGAATATTCGCTTAAGGCTTTAATGCTTCCGTCCTCGTAAACACCATTGACGATAAAATCATCGTTGTCCAATGTATCTCCCAAATAGAAGTCGCCGCCCGTATATTTTGCGTCTAATTTAATCATTTCGGGGTCATCGCCGTTTATGTAAAGATGGGCTTCTATGGCAATATCATCGGTTATAAAATATTCTATCTTTATGTCATTTTTTCCGCTTTTAATTGTTTTGGGTGAAAAAGTAAAATCTGTAATTTCTTTTTCGTTTCCGTTTAAGTCGGTTCCGACCGCTTTAATATCGCTTTTGGTTATTTCATATGCCACATAGTGGTTTCCGGCGGTTTTGTTTTCGGAAGCCTCGCGGCAGATATAATCGGCTTTTATACTGACTATTGTTTCACCGGGCTTTTCTGCGGCACTGAAATAAACCAGCCCGTTTTCCGCCACATACACATCTCTGCTTACCGAAGGATAGCTTTCATAAATAAAGAATTTTGACCTTGCATAAATAATGCCGCTTTGTTTAGGGGTAAAAGGCTTTGTATAATCTTTCCACTCATCGCTGTCCTCTCCATCGGTTGAATATTGATATTTTATTCCAAAGAGACTTTGTGCGGATATGGTTATAGCTGAGTAATCGCTTTTTCTGTTTATTTCGGGGTCGGGAACATTTATTGAAATAACAGCCGAAACAGATACGGCAACAGTTATAAATAAGTTCAGTTTCATAGAAATTGAATCAAAAGATAATTTTTTATTTTTTTGTTTACTTGATATATATTCTAAAACAAAAATTATCAGCCCCACAATAATAACAATAATATGAATCATTAGATTAAACTCATATGCAGTCACAAAGAGCACCCCTTTCTTCTTTAGGGAACCGCTGATTAATTAGCTCTTCGCAGCTTCACCACTGATTTTTCCGATTGCTTCTTCACGCATTTTCGACGTAGGGCTCCGACTACGCTTTCAAATGCCTTCATCGCACTCGAAAAAATCAGCGGCAAATCTGCTTCGGCGAATTAATCATCGTTTCCTTAGAATTATATATTTCTTATTATATCACATTATCGCACTTTTTTAAACCGTTTTGGGTTATTTTGAGATTTTTTGTGGATTTATTTAAGTAAAAAAGCTTGAGGGATAAAATAGATTGTTAAAAACGCTTATGTGGAAATTTTTTATTGAAAACAATCCGGTATTGTGTTATCATAGATATAATACAAATTTGATTTCGGAGGTTTTCTGATATGAAATACGGATATTTGGGGCCGCAGGGTACTTTTTCTCACAGTGCGGCGGATTTTTTTGCAGGGGAGGGGGAAACGGTTCCCTATTCTTCGATATATAATGTGCTTTTGGCCGTTGACGGCGGAGAAATAGACTGCGGTGTTGTGCCTGTGGAAAATTCCACGGAGGGTTCTATAAATACAACCATAGATACCCTTATATTTGACTTTGACCTTAAGATGACGGCTCAGCTCAATATGCCCATAGCGGAAAGCCTTGTTGTTAAAGAGGGTACCCGTTTTGAGGATATAACAAGGGTTCTTTCCCACCCCCAGCCTCTTGCCCAGTGTTCCCACTATCTTCGGGAGAATCTGCCCTATGCGGAAACCTTTTCCGTTTCATCCACAACCGAGGCTATGAAACAGGTTTCCGAGTCGGAGGAGCCCATTGCCGCCATAGGAAACAAAATTTCCGCTCCCCTCTACGGCTTAAGGGTTTTGAGAGAAAACATACAGGACGACAGCCGGAATTTTACACAGTTTGCCCTTGTGTCAAAAAGGGAAGCGGTAAAGCCCGAAAAAACCACAAAAACAACCGTGGCCTTTTCGGTTTTAAACGAACCGGGAAATCTTTTTAAAATTTTAAGCATATTTTCTATTTATGACGTAAATATGGTTAAAATAATTTCAAGGCCTATGAGGAACCGCCCTGAGGAATATGTTTTTTTTGTTGAACTTGAAAACAATAATCCTAAGGATATTGAAGAATCCCTTATGATGGTAAAAAGAAAAACATCTTTTTTTAAGATTTTGGGTACATATAATTTATATGATTTAAGAAATTGACGGATTGAAGAAACAGAAAAAATTTGCCGCAGGCGGTGATGGTATGGAAATAAAAAATTTGCCTTTTCCTTGGGCAAGACTAAACAGCAGGCTTAATATAACCGATTCAAACGATAAATTTAAAAAGGAATTTCCTGAGAGCGGCCTTGAAAACGGGGCTGTTAATTTCAGTCATATTGCAGAGGGCTTTGACCCTAAGAAAAACCGTCAGCTTTGCAGGATTAAGGGTCTTAATTATATTATAACCTCAGTTAGGGACGGGGACAGCCTTGAAATTTTTGCGGACAGGGCTGATTTCGGCTCTGACTGTGCCGTGGGCTTAATTTTTATAGACAACCTGTCGGAGCGCCTTGACAATGTGGAGGAAAAAGGCAGGGGGTTATAAGAGTTATTGTGGACAATAAAATTTACGACTACTTCCAAAATTCGGGAGGTGTCGTAAAGAGATTTGAAAGCGATAAGTATATGTTCTTTTTAAGCGGAGATCTGCTTAGGAGCTGCGAAGAAAACAGGTTTTCAATCCTTGAAAGCATAAAGCAGACCGACTGCGGAGATTCAAACACGCTGACTTTAAGCATTGGAGTAGGCTTTAAGGGCAGGACGCTGAAAGAATCTCTTGATTTTGCCAAAGCTGCTGTGGATTTGGCCTTGAGCCGAGGGGGCGATCAGGCTGTAGTAAAGGACGGCGGAACAGACTGCAAATTTTACGGCGGAAATCTTTCTCCGGCAACGGGCAGCTCCAGAGTAAGGGCAAGAGCAAAGGCCTACGATCTTTCGGACCTTATGACGGAGTGTTCAAATGTTATTGTTATGGGGCATAAAAATGCCGATTTTGACAGTTTGGGAGCCTGTGTGGGAATTTGTAAAATAGTGAGAACATTTAACCGCCCCTATAATATTGTTTTGGGAAAGGCTGCGTCCTCTGCAGAGCCGCTTTATGAAAGGCTTTTAAAGGATAAAAAATACAGCGAAGCCTTTGTTTCTCCGGAGGATGCCCGTGACTGTATAAAGGAAAAAACTCTCCTTGTGGTTGTGGACTGCAATGCAGGGGCATATTGTGAAAATGAGGAGCTTACGAAGAAAGCCGATAAATTTGTTATATTTGACCATCACAGAAAAGCCCCCAACGCCTTAAAGGGATATTTTACATCATATATAGAGCCTAAGGCCTCGTCCGCCTGCGAGCTTATATGTGAAATGCTTAAATATATAAACAAGAGCTTCCGTCTGTCAGCTCTTGAGGCCGACGCCCTTCTTTCGGGAATTATGCTTGATACCAAATATTTTACTCTTAAGACGGGAATACAGACCTTTGAAGCCGCTTCTTATCTTAAGAAGCAGGGAGCCGACACAATAAGGGTTAAGCATATGTTTAAGGAAACCAAAAAAAGCTATTTTGACAGGATAAGAGCCTTAAACACAAGCGAAATCATAAGAGATGTTTTGGCTGTGGCTATTTGCGGCAGGGACTGTGAAAATCCCGTTTTAACGGCGGCAAAAACGGCGGACGAGCTTCTCAAAATAGACGATATAGAGGCCTCATTTGTGCTTGCGGAAACAGAGGACTTTGTAAACATAAGCATGAGGAGTATGGGGAAAGTAAACGTTTCCCTTATAGCCGAAAAATTAAAAGGCGGCGGCAGCTTTGAAACCGCAGCCTGTCAGCTTTACAACATGGATATTTCCGAAGCAAAGGAAACGCTTAAGGACATTTTAAACAATATAGAAATTTAGGGAGGAATGATAAAATGAAGGTAATACTGCTTGAGGACGTAAAAAACGTAGGTAAAAAGGGTCAGGTTATAAACGCCAGCGACGGCTATGCCAAAAACCATCTTTTCCCCAGAAAGTTGGCGATCGAGGCAAACAAGGCGAATATGACGGCTCTCGACAGGAAAAACAAGGCCGCCGAGGCAAAGCTTGAAGCCGAATATCAGGAGGCTAAGGCTCTCGGCGAAAAAATCGAGGCCTTAACCGTTAATATAGATGTAAAGTCGGGGGTAAGCGGAAAAATTTTCGGTTCCGTAACGGGAAAGGAAATAGCCCAGGCCTTAAAGGAGCAAACAGGCATAGAGGTTGACAAAAGAAAAATAGTTATCCCCGAGCCTATTAAAAATGTAGGAGAAAACTCCGTAACCATAAAGCTCCACACCAAAGTAAGCGCAAGCCTTAAACTCAACATAAGCTAAGGAAGTATGCAATATGGCAGAAGAAAACACCAATATAGTTATAAAAAGAATACCGCCTAACGATGTTGAGGCGGAGCAGGCTGTTCTTGGCTGTATGTTTTTCGATATAGACGGAATCAGGGCGGCTGTGGATACTCTCTGCTCCTCCGATTTTTACCGTCCCGACCATCAGGCGATTTTTGCCGCAATTCAGGAGCTTTTTAACTCCGGGGAGGCCGTGGATATTATAACGGTTAAAAACCGCCTTGAGGAAAAGGGGCTTTTGGAACAGGTGGGCGGAGCCGAATATCTTATAAGCTTAAGCGACATTGTGGGAACAAGCGTAAACTGTAAAAAATACTGTGAAATTGTGTCCGACAAGGCTCTTTTAAGGCGGCTTATAAAGGCGGCGGGGGAAATCTCGGAGGAGAGCTACGAGGGCAGGGATAATGTTGACAATATTATGCAGAATGCTGAAAAGCTTATATTCGATATTGTAACCGACAGACGCAGCGAGGACTTTATACCCATAAGAGAGCTTATAAGCAGCTCTATTTCCACAATAGAAGAAGCCTCAAGGAGAAACTCACGCATAACGGGTATTCCCACAGGCTATCTGGATTTTGACTATATAACCGCAGGGCTTCAAAACTCCGACCTTATACTTATTGCCGCAAGACCCTCTATGGGAAAGACGGCCTTTGCCTTAAACATTGCCCAGTATGTTTCCGTGAAGAAGAAAATTCCCACGGCGGTTTTCAGTCTTGAAATGTCCGCAGGCCAGCTTGTGAACCGTTTTATAAGCAGCGAGGCGAGAGTTGACGCAAACAGGCTTAAAACAGGGAAACTTGAAAACGACGACTGGATAAAGGTTTTGGACGCAGTAGGAGAGCTTTCACAGGCACCCATATATATAGACGACACATCTATAACCCCTATGGAGATAAGGGCAAAGTGCCGTAAATTAAAGCTTGAACAGGGGCTCGGGCTTATAGTTATTGACTATTTGCAGCTTATGTCAATGGGTCAGAATGTCCGCAGGAACGACTCCACTCAGGCTGAGGTGGCTATGATTTCAAAGTCACTTAAGCAGATTGCAAAGGAGCTTGACGTTCCCCTTATCGCCCTTTCGCAGCTCAGCCGTGCCAATGAAAGCCGAAAGGACAAGCGGCCTATGCTGAGCGACTTAAGAGATTCGGGTGCAATAGAACAGGACGCCGACATAGTCTGCTTCCTTTTCAGACAGGAATATTATGAGCCTGAGAATACGGAGATAAAGGGCAAGGCAGAGGTTATAATTGCCAAACACAGGAACGGCTCTGTGGGGTCGATTTTTCTTAAGTGGCTGGGTATGTATACACGGTTTGAGAATATGGAGAGGGAGGAGTTTGTACAGGGGGGCGAGTAAAGTTTTGGCACGGCGTAGGGTTCGGACGTGCAGATTTTTAGTACCCCTCAGTCAGCCTACGGCTGACTGCCGGAACCGGGAAGAGACCCGGCGCCGCAAGGCGGTTTTGCATAAGCAAAACTTCTGAACCCCTTAAAAGGTGAGCCAAATAAAAGGGACGCCCAAAGGACGTCCCTCAAAATCTTTTTAATTTTTATTATGTGATAAGTAAATTAAGCCTGGCTGGGAGCGCCAACGGGGCAGGAACTTTCACAAGCACCGCAGTCAAGACAAGCGTCTGCGTCGATTACGAACTTACCGTCGCCTTCGGAAATACAGCCTGCGGGACATCCGTCTGCACAAGCACCGCACATAATACAATCATCAGAAATTACATATGCCATAATAGCACCTCCATTAAAATTTAACATCTATTAATTATAATATTCCTTACCTTGATATTATTCTACTACAAAAGCAGATTGATTTCAAGTATTATTTTCGATTTGTCGAAATATTAGCCGACACTAACTGAATGAACGCAAAAATAATACTTATAAAAACATAATTACATATAAATCCATGAGGTGATTCAAACAATGATTGACAAAATTTTAGCAGAGCAGATTTTAACGGCTCCTCTTAAGGCAGGGGCTTCTTTTACGGAAATATTTGCCGAAAGAAGAAAAAACACTTCCGTGTCGGTTTTAAATGGAAAAACACGGTCTGTTAATTCGGGGATAGATACGGGCTTGGGCTTAAGGGTTATAAACGGAGAACGGGTAATTTATGCCTTTACGAATGATTTAAGCAGGCAAAGTCTTATACGCCTTTCCGAGGACACTGCCGCCGCCGTCAGCTTTAACGAACAGGGTCATATTAAGGATTTTACGGAAAAACGTCGGAAAAACAACCACAATATTTTGACACTGCCTTTCGGGGTTTCAAAATCCCTTATTTTTGATCGGCTTAAATCGGCAAACGAGGCCGCAAAAAGCTATTCACCCCTTATTACCGAGGTTACGACCTCTCTTTCGGCTGTGGAGCAGGAAATTTTTATTTATAACTCAGAGGGACTTTTTACGGAGGACAAAAGAGTAAGAACGAGAGTTACGGTAAATTCCACGGCAAGCGGAAAGGGAGAAAAGCAGACGGGCTATTTCGGCCCCGGTGCCTTTTCGGGCTTTGAATTTGTTGAAAATCTCGACTATGAGGCTTTGGCGAGAGAGGCCTCCGAAACGGCGGTTAAAATGCTTTCGGCAGGGCCGGCTCCAAGCGGAAAACTTCCCGTTGTAATAGATAACGGCTTCGGCGGCGTTCTCTTTCACGAGGCCTGCGGCCACGGTCTCGAAGCCATAGCCATAGCCAAAAATTCCTCTGTTTTTGCCGGAAAATTAGGGGAGAGGATAGCAAGTGAAAAGGTAACCGCCGCAGACGACGGAACCATAGCCAACAGTTGGGGTTCTTTAAACATTGACGATGAGGGAACGGAAACTACTAAAAATGTTCTTATAGAAAAGGGTATCTTGAAGAATTATATGTGCGACAAATTCTACGGCAAAAAGTTGGGGCTTGCTTCTACGGGAGCCTGCCGCAGGGAATCTTACAGGTTTATTCCCGTGCCGAGAATGACAAACACATACATTGCTGCCGGAAGCGACAGCCGTGAGGATATAATTTTTTCTGTAGATTACGGAATTTACTGTAAAAATATGGGCGGCGGCTCTGTAAATACGGCTACTGCGGAGTTTAATTTTGCGGTGAACGAGGCCTATATTATAAGAAACGGCAAAATCGCCGAGCCTGTCAGAGGAGCTTCGCTCATAGGCAGGGGAGACGAGATTATAAGGGATATTGAGATGGTGTCGCCCGATGTGAAGCTTGCCTGCGGAATGTGCGGGGCTTCCTCAGGGTCGGTTCCCGTTACGGTAGGCCAGCCTATGATAAAGGTTTCCAAAATGACTGTGGGAGGTAAGGCATAAATGAACATTACCGAATTTAAAGAACTGCTTTTTAAAAAGGCGGAAGATGCAGGCTTTGAGGCTTTTGAGGCCTACAGCGAGAAAACAGACAGTTTCAGCATCACTGTATATAAGGGCGAAATTGAAAAATACAAGAAAAATATAGCCGTGGGGGTAGGTTTCAGGGGCATTGCCGATGGAAAGACAGGCTATGCCTATACTGAGGATTTAAGCCCTGAGGCCGCCGATTTTATTATTAAAGAGGCTAAAGCCAACGCCGAGATAATGAATCCCGAGGAAACGGCGGAAATTTTTGAGGGCTGTGAAAAATATCCCGAGGTTTTAGGGCTTTATAACCCTGAGCTTACCCTTGTTACGGATAAAGAGAAAATTGAAACCGCAAAGGAGCTTGAAAGGGCGGCTTACGCCTATTCGCCTAAAATCGAACAGGTAACAAGCTCTACCGTAGGTTCTGCGGAAACGGAAACCCTTATTGCAAATTCAAAAGGTTTAAGTCTTTCCCAAAGGAGAAACAGTATTTTTGCAAATATAAGCCTTATTGCCTCTGACGGCGGCAGTAAAAAGACAGGTTGGGATATTTTTGCCGGAACGGAGCTTAAAGATAAGGACAAGGAAAGCCTTGTTAAAAAGGCCTGCCATGAGGCTATAACAGCTCTGACAGCGGCTTCCGTAAAGGGCTGCAGCGGAAAGGTGATTTTCAAAAATGAGGCCTTTTCCGATATTCTTCAGGCCTTTGTACAGAATTTCTTTGCAGAGCTTGCACAAAAAGGCTTTTCCCTTTTAAAGGATAAAGAGGGTGAGAGGATTGCCTCTGAATGTATAACCATAGCGGACGAGCCTCTTTTGGAGGGCGGCTTTGCTTCCACGGCTTTTGACAGCGAGGGTGTTGCTTCACAGAATAAGCTTGTTGTTGAAAAGGGCGTTCTTAAAACACTTCTCTATAACCTGAAATCGGCGAAAAAAGCAGGCAGAGCCTCAACGGGCAACGGCTTTAAGGCCTCCTTTAAAGGCTCCGTTCAGACTTTCCCCACAAATTTCTATATTAAAAAAGGAGAAGTTTCATATGAAGAGCTTGTTAAGACCTTAGACAATGGAGTTATTATAACCTCCGTCAGCGGTCTCCACGCAGGGGCAAACCCTATTTCAGGGGATTTTTCCCTGCTTTCCGAGGGTTTCCTTGTTGAAAAGGGCAAAATTGTAAGACCCGTAGACCAGATAACCTGCGCAGGAAATTTCTATGAGCTTCTTAAAAATATAACACAAATTGCCGATGACCTGAAATTTGATATAAGCGGTATAGGCTCTCCATCCTTAATTGCGGATAAAATAACAATTTCGGGAGAATAAAAAAGCCCCTGATTCTCTTCTCATCCTAACTTAAAGTATAGAACAAATTATCCGCCTTTCAAATGCATATAAGTTGGTCTAAGCTAATTATATTTAGCATATGCTAACTCTCGATAAATAAAATACCGCAAATAAAGCTCTGTGTCAAGCTATATTTTTCCGGAAAATATGTTCTGAATTTTATTCAAGATATTTTGTCTTATTATTGACTTTTTGCAACAATTATGCTATGCTTTTATCATAAGCAAAAAAGCTTGTCCCAAGAGGGGATCTTCGGGCGGTTATATCCTCGCTTTCTCGGCTGTATTTAAGGGGGTGGTGCTGAGCATTAAACTCTGAATACGAAGGGAGGTGATATTGTTATGATAGAGATTATTCACGATGTCGATGTAATTATTATATTGGCAGTGTTGATTTTCAGGCACATAATGAAAAAAAGATAACCGCTCCGGACTACCAATCTGAGCGGTTATCTTTATGATTTCTGTATTTAGTGAGGAGTAGCTGCTCGCAGTTACTCCCTCTTGTGGTATTATAATATCATAATATAGGAGAAATGTCAAGTAAAATTTGGCTGATGAATATATTAACAGATTAAAGATTTAAAAAATACTTCGGAGGTGCTTTTTATTATGGAAGAGATTTTTGTTAAGGCCTATGCCAAGATAAATACGGTTTTGGATATAAAGGGGACTTATCCCAACGGCTACCACATTTTGGATATGATTATGTTAAGCATTGACCTCTGTGATGAGCTGAGACTTTATAAAACAGAGGACGAGGACATTGAACTGTATATTAACGGGGCGAGTCTTGCCGCCGACAACTCTAACCTTGTTTACAGGGCAATAGACGTCATGAGGAAGAGGTTTAACATAAAGCAGGGGGTCGGGGCGGAGCTTAAGAAGAAAATACCTATGGCTGCGGGCTTAGCCGGAGGGTCGGCCGACTGTGCCGCCGCTCTTAAGGGTATGGTTAAGCTGTTCGATATAAATATAGAAGAAAAAGAGCTTTTTGAAATAGGAAAGAGTTTAGGGGCGGACGTTCCTTTCTGCCTTTTCGGCAGGCCGGCAAGAGCCCGGGGCATAGGGGAGATTTTAACTCCGGTTCCCGATTTTCCTCCCTGTACGCTTCTTTTGGCAAAGCCCCCTGTGGGCGTTCCCACTCCCGAAGCTTTCAGGAAATTTGACAGACTTAAGAACGTACAGCACCCCGACACTGAAAAAGCTGTAGAATATATGAAAAAGGAAGATTTAGAGGGCGTCTGCGGAGCAATGGGGAATGTTTTGGAGGGGGTTACAATAAAAAAACACCCTATAGTGGGTGAAATTAAGGAAGAAATGTTAAGACTGGGGGCGGTTGGTGCCCTTATGAGCGGTTCCGGCTCTTCGGTTTTCGGAGTTTTCAAAACCGAAGAAGCCGCCGAAGCCGCATATCCTTTCATAAAAGAAAAATTCGGCTTGTCGGAAATATTTGTGACAAAAATACTTCCTCAGAGATTTTTTGTGTGATATTTTAGATATTTAAGATATATCTCTCCTAAGTGGCTTAAGTTTATGTTTTTTCTCGTCAGGTAGCCTAAGGTTATTTTTTCCTCGGCGTTTAGGGGCAGGGCTATAATATCGGCGCCGTTAAGCTCCTTGTTTATGACTCCCGTGCATATTGTGTAGCCGTTCAGGCCTATAAGAAGGTTAAAGAGAGTGGCTCTGTCGCAGACCCGTATGTTCTTTTTCCTTTCCATAGTGCTTAAGGCCTCCTCGGAGAAGTAGAAAGAGTTATAGCTGCCCTGTTCGTATGAAAAATAGGGGTAGTCGGTTAAATCCTCAATTTCTAAAATTTCCTTTGAGGCAAGGGGGTGGCTTTTGCTTATGAAAACGTGGGGCGTGGTGGAAAAAAGCTCGTGGAAAATAAGGTCGTTTTCCCTTATAAACTTTTTTATTATTTTTTCGTTGAAGTTGCAGATATAAAGGACGCCTATTTCGCTCCTCAAAAGTCTTACATCGTCTATAATTTCAAAGGTTCTGGTTTCCTTGAGAGTAAAGTCGTATTCATCGGCATTAAATTCCTTTATTAAATCCACATATGCGTCAACAACAAAAGAATAGTGCTGTGAAGAAACGGAAAAATGGAGCTTTCCGGGGGTTCCCCTTAAATATTTCTGCTCCAAAAGCTCCGCCTGTTCGATTACTTGTCTGGCATAGCCCAAAAACTCCTCGCCGTCGGCGGAAATGCTTATACCCTTGTTGTTTCTGTTGAAGATTCTTATGTTCAGCTCCTCCTCCAAGTCCTTTACGGCGTTTGTCAGACTGGGCTGTGAAATAAAGAGGGACTTCGCCGCTTCGCTTATGGAGCCCTTTCCGGCTACGGTTATAACATATTTTAACTGCTGTAATGTCATTTTCTCACCAATCCTGTTTGTTATCTATAATTTTCAGTATGTCGGCAGGCTTATCGGCTATAACCGAGGCTCCGTTTTCAACAAGAAATTCCCTTTCTTTAAAGCCCCAGCTGCAGCTTATGCAGTTAAGACCGCTGTTTTTTGCCGTTTGAATATCCACCTCGGAGTCGCCTACATAGACGGCCTCCTCTTTTTTTACCTTAAGTTCCGAAAGAATAGCGTAAACGCCGTCGGGAGAGGGCTTTTTGTTTATCTCCGGCTTTTCTCCCTGAGCAATGTCTATAAGGCTTCCGAAATATATTTCCGATAGGGCTTTTGTGGCCGGGTCGGGCTTGTTTGACAAAATTGCCGTTTTGAGGTCTCTGTCCTTAAGGGTCTTTAAAACCTCGGAAATGCCTTCGTAGGGCTTTGTTCTGACGGATAAGTGATTAAAATAATACTCTCTGAAATCACTATAGCATTTTTCAAAAAGAGGGTCGCTAAAGCCTGTGCCTGTGCTTCTTGATATAAGCAGCTTAGCTCCGTTTCCCACATAACCCCTTACTTTTTCTTTCGGTATTTCTTTAAGCCCGTTTTTTCTCAGGGCAAAGTTTACCCCCTCCGCTAAATCCCCCAAGGTATCAAGGAGAGTTCCGTCCAAGTCAAATATAACAGCCTTCATAATCTCACCTTTATATGAATTTTCAGAATTTTTCGCCGCAGACCTACCTTTGCGGCTGTCAATATTTATTATACACCTTAAAGCCCCATATTGCAAACAAAACTCTTTAACGAATTTTATATAAAAATTTATAAATTTTTTGTTATTTGCATGGCTCAATAGTGCTGTTCGGAAAAATTTGTGAAAAGTTTTGAAATATATTCAAAAAAAGTTTGATTTTACCGTATCATTGTGCTAAAATATAAATATAATACGGTACGGGAGGAGTTGGAAAAAATGGCTTTTGATTTAAAGGATAAGAAAATTATTATAACCATAGGAAGAGAGTTCGGAAGCGGAGGCAGGGCAATAAACCGTCTTGTTTCCGAGAAATTAAATCTGCCTCTTTATGATAAGGATCTTATAAACAGAGCCGCCGCCGAAAGCGGTATTGACAAGGAGACCTTTGACAGTATGGACGAAAAAGCTTCCGCAAGTCTGCTGCTTTCCATTGTAAGAAATCTTGATAAAAAGAACAATAAGCGTGAGCATCATGATAATACGGGGATTATGTCTATGAGCGAAAGACTTTACCTTATACAGAAGCAGGTTATTAAAAAGATTGCTTCCGAGGGCTCCTGCGTTATGCTGGGCAGATGTTCAAATGTTACTCTCAGGAAAGACCCCGACACCGTCCATTTTTTCATAAGAGCCCCAAAGGACTTTAAGCTGAAAACATTAAAGGAATTTAGGGACTTAGAGCCTAATGAGGCCGAAAAGCTTATGAAGAATGTCGACAAAGAAAGAGAAAATTACTATAAATATTATACAGGGCTTAAATGGGGCGTTCCAAAGGATTACAGCTATATACTTGACAGCTCTGTTTTGGGGATTGAGAGTACGGCGGACTTAATTTGCGAAATTGTTCTTAAGAAGCTGAAGCTTAAATAAATATACAAACATACATAAGCAAATATAAAACACAAGGAGATTTTTAAAATGAAAAAAGTAAATTTAGCCGTTGTAGGCGCAACGGGAATGGTAGGAAGAACTTTTTTAAAGGTTTTGGAGGAAAAGCAGCTTCCCATAGAGAATATATGGTTTTTTGCGTCAAAGCGTTCCGCAGGAAGCAAGCTTACATTTAACGGAAAGGAATACACTGTAGAGGAGCTTGACGAACACTCTTTCGACAGAGGCATTGACATTGCCCTCTTCTCCGCAGGAGGCGGAACAAGCGAAATTTATTCCCCCATAGCCGCTTCAAAGGGCTGTGTTGTTATAGACAACAGCTCCGCCTGGAGAATGGATCCTGAGGTTCCCTTAGTTGTTCCCGAAGTAAATCCTGAGGACGTCAAGTGGAACAAGGGCATAATAGCTAACCCCAACTGCTCTACTATTCAGGCGGTTGTGGCCTTAAAGCCCCTTGACGACGCCTTTACGATTAAGAGAGTGGTTTATTCAACCTATCAGGCAGTTTCAGGTGCAGGCAGGGCAGGTTGGGAGGATTTGGAAAACGGTATTAAAGGGGAAGCTCCCAAAAAATTCCCTCACCCCATAGCCAATGACTGTCTGCCCCATATCGATGTCTTTACTCCCGGAGGATATACAAAGGAAGAGATAAAGATGATAGACGAAACGAGAAAAATTCTTCACAAACCCGACCTCCGTGTTACGGCTACCTGTGTAAGAGTTCCCGTTTTCAACTCCCACAGCGAATCCATTAACGTGGAGTTTGAAAAGCCTTTCTCTATGAAGGAAATAGCCGAGGTTTTGTCACAGTCCCCCGGTATTATTATTCAGGACGATACCTCTAAGGACGAATATCCCCTTGCCATAAACGCAACGGGAACAGACGAGGTTTATGTAGGCAGAATCAGACGTGACAATTCCGTAAGACACGGCATCAATATCTGGGTTGTAGCCGACAATATCCGTAAGGGCGCAGCCTCAAACGCAGTCCAGATTGCCGAATATATGATTAAAAACGATTTAATATAGGGAATCTCCCTATAAAAAACTATTTAATTTAATGCTTTGCTTTATTTTTTAAGAGGTGATATTTATGGCATTATTTACCGGTTCGGGAGTTGCTATAGTAACCCCCTTTAAGGAGGACGGCTCCGTTAATTTTTCTTCCCTTGAAAGAATGATTGACTTTCAGATAAATAACGGAACGGACGCAATAATCGTCTGCGGAACAACAGGGGAGGCCTCCACTCTTTCGGACGATGAACAGATAGACACTATAAGCTGTGCCGTTAAGGCAGCAGGGGGCAGGGTTCCCGTTATTGCAGGGGCAGGCTCCAACGACACAAGACACGGCTGTGAGCTTTGCAGGAGAAGCGAAAAGGTAGGAGCCGACGGGCTTTTGATAGTTACTCCCTATTACAACAAAACAACCCAAAAGGGTCTTATAGAATATTTTAAGGCTATGGCAGGAAGTGTAAATATTCCCGTTATTATGTACAGCGTAGCAAGCAGAACGGGGCTCAATATCGCTCCGGAAACCGTTAAGGCACTGACAGAGGTTGATAATATTGTGGGAATTAAAGAGGCTTCGGGAAATATAGGTCAGGTGGCTGAGATTGCGGCTCTCTGCGGAGACGACATAGATATTTATTCAGGCAACGACGACCAGATTCTTCCTCTTCTTTCATTAGGCGGAAAGGGCGTTATATCCGTTCTTGCGAATGTTGCCCCTAAGGACACCCACGATATGGTAATTAAGTTTTTAGAGGGAGATATTAAGGGGGCTGTAAGGCTTCAGCTTAAGGCAATAGACCTTATAAAGGGGCTTTTCTGTGAGGTAAACCCCATTCCCGTTAAGGCTGCCCTTAATATGATGGGTATGGAAGCAGGGGGCTACAGAGCGCCGCTTACGACTATGACGGAAGAAAACTATAAGAAGCTTGAGAAAGCCGTTAAGGGCTACGGTCTTATTTAAGCTTTAAGGTACATTTTTTGTAAAGAGAAAGGAGCCGGGAAACAATAACGTGAAAGTAAGAAATTTTGTACAATAAATAAAAAGTTGCATAACAAAGA
>JAJQFB010000060.1 GCA_021201395.1 Clostridiales bacterium
TTTGTTATGCAACTTTTTATTTATTGTACAAAATTTCTTACTTTCACGTTAATTTCTTCGCTTTCCGCGTCTATATTCGATGTGGCTTCATCGAAAATATAGACAGGTGTGTTGTGGAGAAGGGCTCTTGCAAGGGCAAGACGCTGACGCTGGCCGCCGGAAAGGTTTGAGCTTTCCTCGGAAACAGACCGTTTAAGACCGTCGGGGTTCGCAAATTCGTAAAGGTCGGAAACCTTAAGAGCCTCAAGCATTTCAGCCCCGGAGGCTGTTTTTTTTGCCTGCTTTCAGGTTACTCTCGATTGTTCCCTTAAAAATGTGGCTGTTGTGTTCTATAAGGGTAACGGTTTCGTCAAGAGCTTTTTCGGATAAATCGTTTATTTCCGTGCCGCCGATTTTTATGCTACCGGCGTAGTCAGTGAGCCTGCCTGTGAGAAGAGCCGCCGTTGTGGATTTTCCGCAGCCGCTCATACCGGCAAAGGCGTAAAGCCCCATTTCGCCTGTTTCAAAATTAATGCCTTTGAGAGTTTCCTTGTCTTTCTCGTAGGAAAAATTCATAGCCTTAAAGGAAATTGCAGATTTTTGGGGAACATCTGCGGTTCCTCTTGAGGGAATTTCCGTGTCGAGTATGCGGAAAATTTTGTCCGCCGCCGCAGAGCCGTTCATTGCAATGTGGAAAAAGGAGCCTAACTGACGGACGGGTATGAAAAATTCAGAGGACAGCAGAATTATGATTACAGCGGAGAGAAAGGCTGTTTTTCCGGCGGCAAACCTGTAAAGCATTGTTATAATGCCGGCTGCAGCTCCGCCGTAGGCCACTATGTCCATAACGGAAATAGAGTTAAGCTGCATAATCAAAACACGCATTGTGGCCTTTCTGAAATTTTCCGCCTTTACGTTCATATCCCTGTGGCGTTCCTCGTCGGCGCCGTAGATTTTAAGAGTTGTAAGCCCCTGAATATTCTCAAGAAAGGTGTCGCCTAAATTTGTATATTCATTCCAATATTTGGACAGAAGTTTTTTTGCTATTTTCTGGACAAATACTATTGAAAGAGGAATCAAGGGAACACATATCAAAAGAACCGCCGCCGAACGTATATCAAGAAATGATATGAATATGAAAAGCGTAACGGGAGCGCAGAGAGCGTAAAAAAGCTGTGGGAGGTAGGCTCCGAAGTAGCTTTCAAGCTGTTCGATACCCTCAACGCTGACCTGAACCGCCTCAGCCGCAGGAACATAACGGCTGTAGGAGGGGCCTATTTTGGCAAGGTGAGAAAATATGAGCTTGCGAAGCCTGTATTTTGCCTTTTGAGAAAGCTCCGTTGAAGCCCTGACGGAAAGACCCGTAAACAAACAGCGCAGCAATATGCAGACTGCAATTATTATAAGCGTCAGCAATATTTTACGGCTGTCCGCCGTCTGTGTAAGACAACTGTTTATAAACGTACATATGGCTGTGGTTATAATTATGCTGCATATAAGTGTCAGCCATTTGAAAAATACCGACTGAAACACAATTTGTTTTAAGTCGGGAATAAGTGATAGAAGCTGCTTATTAAGCATTAAAAAATACCCCCTAATGGATTTATTTGCACAAAAAGAACAGCAAACCATTCAGGACGGGCATTCTGACCGAGTTTGATAAAAAAATCATATATTTAAGGAAACAACAATTAATCCGCCGAAGCGGCATTCCGCATTCCTTTAAACTTTATTATAAATATGAAAAATCATTTTGTCAACAGCTTTTGAAAAAATTTTGATGAGTTGTAAAAAACTTTTTAAATGTGATAAATATTGTAAATATGAGAGCCGAATCTTCGGATTATTGTATTGACACAATTGTAATTATAAATATAAAATAACCTTTAAACCGACCGGCAATGTCTTTTAGTACTCTGAGGTTTCTTTTTTCATCAATAAATCCAAAAAAAATTTAAAATCACTTGACTTATGACTGTTGTTATTTTATAATAAAAATACTTTTAATAAATTCATATTTAGAGACAAATAGCATATAAAAACAGAAATATATTGACGATGGATGTATGTTTAAAGTTTACATTGTGTAATAATAAATTGGGAGGGTGTTTACAAATGAAATTGCCAAAAATAAATTTTTATGATGTACATTTATATAAAGATAAGATTGAGGCTTTTATAAAAACAGGAATTTGGATTATATCGTTTATCGGCGGTATATTAGCCTTATCCAATTCGCAAAATAAAGAATTTGTCGGTAGTTCATTTTTTATTTATACATTGTCATTATTAATGGAATTTGCTCCCCAAATAAAAGAAAAAGCCGAGTTGTCAAGCAGAATTTTACATTTAATTTTTTGTGCCCTTTTATCAACGGATTGTTTTTTGTCCATAGGAATTTTATTCGGTGTATTTTCATCGGACAAATATAGTAAATTAATGCATATTTTTATTATTCTTGCAATTATATATATGTTGATAGATTTGGCGGCACTATGGATACAACCGGAAAAGAAAGCACCGATTAACAAAAGCAGCAGTATACATATAGGCACATACCGTGATGAAGTAATAAAAAAATTCAGAAAAAAGCTGTTAGATGGAAATTTAGGATCCATAAAGGAAGGAGCTGAAAAAAATGAGTAATGTTTTAGCACTGTTAAGCGGAAAGGGCGGAAGCGGAAAAACAACCTTGGCTTTAAGTATGTCCTCTATATTATCAAGCTGTGACATTAAAGTTCTGTTAATTGACTGCGATCTGAATACAAACGGGGCGACATATTTTTATGAAAACAAGCTTTCTGAATTTAATGGAAAAATACTTTCTTTTTATGATATATTATTTTATTCGAGTAATTCGAGCTTTGCCTTTTATGATGAAAAACAAGTAGTTAAAATTAATAAATTTATGGATTTTATACCTTCAATTATACAGGTAACAAAAAAATACAGCCTCATACTCATACAAAAAAGAAGATTTTTATTCGTTTTTGCCTAAAATATCCGGCTATTTCAGTAACTATGATGTTGTAATACTTGATTGTCAAGCAGGATATTCTGATATATTAAAATTGATATTAAAGATTGTAGATATAAATTTGGTAGTAATGGAAGCAGATGCAATAAGCTCCGCCTCTATAAGAAGTCTCTATTTAAAAATCGGAGATCTTATAAATGAAAATAAAATATATCAAGTATTTAATAAAGCTACGGCGGAAGAGTATGAAATATATTCAAAAATTTCCGGCGGAACTGTATTTACAAACATAGAAACCGTAATATTTGATTGGAAAATCAGAAAATCATTTTCGGTAGCCGAAATTCCGGACATGGAAAATACCAGTGCAAATTATGGGAAACAGATATGGAATATATGTAAAATACTTTTTAGAAAAGAAAGCTTACAGAACAGACTCAACAAATATGAAATAATTTTAAAAATACACAAGTATTCGGAAGAAGATAAACTGTTGGCCGAAAAACTTAAATCATTTAAGGAAGAAAATAAGATTTATCAAAGGGATAAAATAGTCAAGAATATATTGGCTCCAATAACATCTTCTTTATCATTGTTGTCATTAGCCCTTACATTTTACTATATCGTAATAAATAAAACCTTTTCAGAATATGCTACCGTAGAAAATATAGGCATAATTATAGTCGCTTTAGCTCTGACTATAATTATTAACTCGGCTTTAGCTATAGGTATTATTTTAAACAAAGAATCTAAAAACAGTCATAATAATAAAGAAGCAGATGCGTTTATGTGTTCCAAAAAAAGATCTGAAGTTTTAAAAAAATTAAACGAGGCAAAAAAAGAATATGAAAAATTCACTACATCTGACGCAGCTCCAAATGAGAAATCTGAAATCAAAAAAAATCAATATGGGCCGCCGGACAATAAATGATACGAAAAAGGCTGCAAAAGCACATATTTTCACCTGATTAATTTAATAAAAGCAGCCTTGAGCAAAACTGAAAAACGCTGAGAAATCCAAGCTTTTCAAGGTACAGTTTTATAATTTATCACTGCAAAATACGGAAACAGCCGGCCGAATTTGATATAACAGCCGTAAATTTGTTTCTTCTGAAAAAATTCGGTTGAAGAAACAATTTTACACTGCCGAACTTCTTTTCGGTTCTCCTCTGTTCGTCAGGCTGCGATTTCGCTATTGCTTCTTCTCTCCCACACCTAAAACCCCCTGCCCGAATACTGCGGCAGGGGGTAGTATTTTCAGTCCGAAATTTATACGGATTTTGCATATATTTCCATAAAACATATCCTCTTTTTCTTACTTACCAAATAATTCAATTTTGTTTTTTTGCCGATGAGGGAAGCTTGTTTCCTTGAAATAAAATTTTTATACACTTTTGTCCGTAGCCCTTTATGTCTGAATAATCAATGCCGAAATTAAACAAAGACTGCTGTTTTGCCGCTGCATAAACAAAAAGAATAACACGAAGCACAATATTCTCTTCCGCCATTATATAAACAATGTTATATTTTCTGAGCCTTATAAGATGTTGTTTTTTCACTTTATATTTGTTTTTGCTGCTCAGAATCGGTCTTACTGCACTTGCTGTACTTGCCATTTGCAGCCGACCGAAAATTAAGCTTTCATAATTTTCAGTCTTATATGCTTCCCATAAAATTCTCAATGCTTTAGTAGCCCAGTCCTCACCGCTTAATTTAAAGAAATCCTTCACGGCAGCATAAAAAGCAAGAAAACCTTCGGCAAAAGAAATAGACTTTTCTTTAAAAATGCTTTGAGGGCAGGTCATACCCAAAATAAGGTACATACCTGTCCTGTTGCTTCCGGGCTCGGTCAAATCGGTTAAAATGTAATATGCCAAACAAATTCTGTTCCTATACTCAAAAATTCTCAAACAGGTTTTGGGTATCCGTCTGTCAATATATTTATACAAAATATCAGAAAAATCCTGTTTATTCTTCAACAATTCGTCATCTGCAAGCAAAAACTCGTTTTGAAGCTCCCTGATTTGGGTTATTATAAACGGTTTAAAACATTCTCTTTCCGAAATAACATTAACCTACCCCTCTTTGTCAATTTTGCCATAATGAATCCCGTAATTTATCAAGGCCTATTCCTGTTTTTGCACTTCCGAAACATACATACAGATCTACATTTTCAGGCATATTTTCATTCAGAAGCTCAAAATGTTCTTTATATAATATTTCTTTGGCCTTTTCATAGTCTTCTTTATATATATCAGGAAGAGTATCACATTTATTTACAAATACAACAACTCTGTCTATTTTTTTACTGAACACACGTATATCCGGCAAATAAACCTTTTTTAGTTTATCAGCCTGAATATCAATATATTCGCGGTCTATATCTTTTTCCATGTTTCCTTTATTATGAGCCAATAACAATATAATTATTTTATTACGTCCGAAAAAATTACCTTTACTTAAAATTCCGGTTAACGCCTCATCGGAATCTCCTGAAATATCCTTTGCGATTGCACTCAATAATTCTTCTTTTTTTCCGTAAGGATTTTTTACGATAACAGACTCTGCCTCATTTGTGCCTCTTGTAGGTGAATAAGGAAAACTTCTTCTGACCCTATGGATGTGTCCTAAAACAGAGCTTAATTCCGTTTTCCCCGTAGACGCTGCGCCCACATATATTATTTCCTTTTTTACCCTTTTCTTTGTGCAAAATCTTGTATATAGCTTTATTCCAAATGAAATAACAAGAATACCGGTTCCGCCTAACACAACCGTATATATATTTATTCCGGTCATCACTATCCTTTTTATATATCTGTCTAATTCCTCAGGCTCCATATAAAAATATTCGGAATCGACAACCGTATTAATTATTTTCCCCATTTCACCTTGAGTTACGCTGCTTTCGGGACATATTCCCCTATTCAACATATCCTTTTACCTGCTGCGATAAATAACAGCCGTAATTTTGGCAACCGAATCCCTTGCCCAATCGCTTGTTTCTTCAAAATCCAAATAACCTTCCGCAATATTATATTGGTTTGAAATTTCATATATCATAAGGGCTCGGTCAATCATATTAAAGACCTCTTCCCTTGCCGCATTTTTTTTCGCCGTCATAATTATCGGGATAGGGTCCTGCAATCATTTCATCTGAAATTGCCTGAGCAAACAGAACAGTTCTCTTCTCTTTGTCAGGACGTGAAAAATCATATTCACCCTCATTAATGCAGCTTGCTATTTTAACCAACCATATTGCAGCATCAGCTTTTGTAAGTATATGTTCATCATCATCATAAAGTTTAAACCTTTTGGCTGATTTTTTAACATCTGTCTTTCGGTGTTCAAATTCAGCCTCTTCAGAGCAGCCAGTTAAACCCCCTATACACAATAACACCGCAAACAACACAAGCAAATATTTTTTCACAATCCATCATCTCCTTGTGATTTTTTATTATATAAGAATATCACAATTCGACATAGATTTCTATTCGCATTACAGACAAAATTCGCCCTTATTATTTGTGCATATTGAAATATAAGTTGATAGAATCTTGTGTAAATATGCCAAATCTGAGGGTAACAGTTTAAAAAATTCTGTCAATAAGCCCGGCAAGTTCCTTTATAAGCTCAGCTCCCTTTGTTTCGGTTTTATAGGTTAAATAGGTGTCGCCGGAGGCCGTAAGCTGTATCCTCCCTCTCATCTCCCTTATAAGATTTAGAATTTTTCCGCCGTCCGGGTCGGCTCCCTGTTTAAACGTAAACATAACATAGTGTTCACGCCCCGTTACCGCCGTTATTTTAAGCTTTCTTGCTTTTTCCTTAAGCAGGGCGATATTCATAAGATTTTCAACAGCCTTAGGGTATTCGCCGAACCTGTCTATAAACTCGTCGCTGACCTCTTCATAATCCTTTTTGTTGATAATATAGGAAATTTTCTTATACATTTCAAGCTTCTGAACCTCATCGGAAATATAAGAATTGGGTATAAAGGCATTTACGCTTATATCGATAAGTGTATCAACCGTCTCCTCAGGCTCTTCCCCTTTCATCTCCCTTATGGCTCTGTCCAAAATTTTACAGTACATATCATACCCTATTTTGTCCATATGGCCGTGTTGGTTTGCCCCCAAAAGGTCACCTGCCCCTCTTATTTCCAAATCCCTCAAGGCCACCTTGAAGCCCGAGCCGAATTCCGTAAATTCCCTTATGGTTTTAAGCCTTTTTTCGGAAACCTCGCTTGGAATTTTGTCCTTTTTATAGGTAAGATAGCAGAAGGCCTGTTTATTCGTACGCCCCACTCTGCCTCTGAGCTGGTAAAGCTGGCTTAAGCCCATATAGTCAGCGTATTCAATTATGATTGTATTTACATTCTGTATATCCATTCCCGTTTCTATAATGGTTGTACAGACAAGAACGTCTATATCCTTGTTTAAAAAGCTCTCTATAACCCTTTCAAGCTCCCTCTCTTTCATCTGCCCGCGGCCTACTCCCACAACGGCTTCGGGAACAAGCTCTCTTACCCTTTTGGCCGCCTCTTCTATTGTCTGAACCCTGTTGTGGAGATAATAGACCTGGCCGCCCTGACTTAATTCCCTCAAAATTGCTGTTCTGACCGTTTCCTCGCTGTATTCCATAACGTAGGTCTGAACGGGAAGTCTGTCCTCAGGGGGCTCGTTTAAAACGCTCATATCCCTTATGCCGCTTAGGCTCATATGGAGAGTTCTGGGAATAGGAGTTGCGCTGAGAGTCAAAACGTCTACCTCCGCCGTCATACGCTTAAGCTTTTCCTTGTGGCTCACGCCGAAGCGCTGTTCCTCGTCTACTATTACAAGCCCCAAATTTTTAAAAGCAATATCCTCGGACAAAAGCCTGTGGGTTCCCACAACAAAGTCACAGCCTCCGCTTTTAAGCCTTTCAACGGTTTTCTTCTGCTCCGCCTGAGATTTAAACCTTGACAGAACCTCTATATTTATCGGGTAATCTCTGAACCTCTCCTTTATGTTCATATAGTGCTGGTTGGCAAGGATTGTAGTGGGAACGAGAAAGGCGGCCTGTTTGCCGTCACAGATAGCCTTAAAGGCGACTCTTAAGGCTACCTCAGTCTTTCCGTAGCCTACGTCTCCGCAGATAAGTCTGTCCATAATTTTGCCCTTTTCCATATCCCTCTTTATATCCGCCACAGCCTCAAGCTGACCCTCTGTTTCCTCAAAGGGAAAGGCCTCTTCAAACTCCGCCTGCCAAACAGTGTCGGGTGAATATTTATAGCCCTGCTTAATCTGTCTTTTACCGTAAAGCTCCACAATATCAAAGGCAAGGGCCTTAACGGCGGAGCGTGCCTTAGCCTTAGTCTTTGCCCATGAAGCACCCCCTAAGCTGTTAAGCTTAAGCTTGGCCGTGTCGCCCCCTATATATTTCTGAACAAGCTCCATCTGATTAACGGAAACATAAAGCTTTCCGCCCTCTCCGTATTCTATACAGAGATAGTCTTTCAAAAAGCCGTCGGCTTCAACCTGTTCTATTCCTCTGAAAATTCCTATACCGTGGTTTTCGTGAACAACATAGTCTCCCGCTTTTAAATCGGAAAAGGAGGATATTCCGGCTGTGTCTGAATAGGCAGCCCTTTTTCTCTTCTTTTTTGTCGCTTTCCTGCCGCTTTCGTTTAAAACAACAAGCTTTTTTTCACGGAAATAAAAGGACGGCAGAACCCCCTTTGAAACTCCGGCTATATTTTTTTCGGGATATTTGTCACTGTAAAGACTGACCTCGCAGTCGCTCAGTGTCTTAATAATATTCCTTTTGTTTTGGGTGGTGGAGGCCAAAATCAAAACACGGCAGTCCTCATCAAAATAATCCTTTACTCTTTTAGACAGCTCCTCAAGGTTTCTGCCGTAGCCGTTTACTGCCGAAGATTTAAAGTCTATTGTGTTTTCACTTTCACAGTCGTAAAATTCATTTATAAAAATCCGCCTGTGTTTTTCCAAAAAGCCTTCGATTTCCTCGGGAGAATAAATAAGCCCGGCCTCTCTTGAAAGAGCCTTCCCTTTCTCAAGCCTCTCGGTAACGTTTTCCGAAAACTCCTTATATACCCCCTTCTGTCTTGCCCTTATTTTGTTTTCCTCGTTTAAGTATACAACACAGTCATGGGGAAGATAGTCAAAAATTGACGCCGTTTTATAATAAAAATAGTTTATAAATCTCTCAATTCCGCCGAAGCTTTTTTCCTCTCTCAGCCGCTCCGCCGTTTCTTTATCTTCCTTTTCAATAAGAGCCGCCGCCCTTAAAAGCTCCTCTTCTGTGTATATAAGCTCCCTAAAAGGATAAATACCCGCTTCCTTAAGCCTGCCTACAGACCTTTGGGAGTAGTTGTCCGTTTCTCTTATAGTGTCTATTTCGTCTCCCCAAAGCTCTATTCTTACGGGATTTTTGTTATTCGGCGAAAAAATATCTATAATTCCCCCTCTTACGGAAAACTGACCGCAGCCCTCAACCTGAGAGGTACGGCTATAGCCCATAAGCACAAGTCTCTTTGAAAGCTCCTCTAAATTAATTTCCTCACCCTCGGAAAGGCGGATAATATTTTTCTTAAAGATTTCAGGCTCTGTAAGCTTGTCGAAAAGCCCCTCAGCGGAAATAACGATAAAGTCCGCCCTGTTCTCAAAAACGGCGTTTAAAACCCTAAACCTCTGTTTAACAATATCGGTTGATTTAATGTCCGCCGAATAAAAAACAATATCCTTGGCAGGGTACATATAAACATTTTCACAGGCCAAAGAAAGGCAATTATAAAATTCCCTTGCCTTTATCTCGTTTTCACATATTATAACCGCTTTTTTGTTTAGTCTTTCGGCTGACTCGGAAATTATAAGGGGCTTAAGACCCTCCGCCGCTCCGGTAACATATACGTTTCCCTTCGCCGCCGAAAGCCTCTCAAAGCTCTCCGAACCCTTTAAAATTTTACACGCATCAATCATTTTCCTTAGTCCTTATCTTCTTATTATAAAGCCCCATGGCTCCGTTTACATCTCCCTTTAAAATCATTTTAACAGCCTCTCCTGCGTCGGTTATGCCCTTGACAATGGCTTCCCCCTCTTCCTGCATAAAGTGTGAAAGAACCCAGTCCTTTAAATCCATACGAACAGGCTTCTCCCCTATTCCCACTCTTACTCTCGTAAAGGCCTCACTGCCCAAACGCTCGATAATGCTTCTTAAGCCCTTTTGGCCGCCGTCACTGCCCTGTTTTCTTATTCTGATATGCCCAACAGGCAGGTTTATATCATCGCAGCAGACAATAAGCTTATCGAGAGGCAGCTTGTAAAAGCTTACCGCCGCCCCGACACAGTTTCCGCTTAGATTCATATACGTCAAAGGCTTTAAAAGCATAACTTTCTCCCCCTCTATTATGCCCTCGCCGCAAATACCGTTAAACCTGCTTTTGTTTACATTTATATTATAGTCGTAAGCCAGCTTGTCTATAACCTCAAAACCCGTGTTGTGCCTCGTATATTTATACTCCCTGCCCGGGTTCCCCAGTCCTACAATTATATACATATCATCAAACCTCACAAATTACCCCACCGATAGGGTTTACACTTTTTAGCAGTTAATTATTTTATATCTAAACTTGTCGTTGGTATACCATAGCTTTCAAGCTTTGCTTTTGACAACTGTATTTGATATTCAAGCTCAGCCTGTATATCTTCGGCGTTTTTAAGCCGCTGTAAATTTGCATAGTTATTAATTTCATTTGTTATAAGTTCATTATTGCTTGGCATTTCTTCAAATCCTTTCATATTATCACCGCCCTTTTTATTATATAAAACGCAGCGGAAATTATTATTAAGAGTAAACCCTATTCGGTTTTTAAGGTTTTTATATTTAAAACGCTGTTTCTCTGTATACTTTATTATACAATATTTCAAAAATAATATCAAGCGGTTAAAGTTTTTGTTTCATAAAAATCCCCCGTCCGTTAAGACGGGAGAGCTGTTTTATATGTCAGATTATTCGTAAAGGGGATATTTCTCCGTAAGAGCCTTAACTCTTGCTGCTCCCTCTTCTTTTGTACACTCAAAATCCTTAAGGGTCATTGAGATTATGTCGGCTACCTCTATCATATCCTCTTCCTTAAAGCCTCTTGTTGTTACGGCAGGAGAGCCTAAGCGAATTCCACTTGTAACAAAGGGCTTCTGGGGGTCGAAAGGTATGCCGTTTTTATTGGCCGTAATTCTTATTTCGTCAAGATATTTCTCGGCTGCCTTGCCTGTCATATCTATGGGACGGAGATCAACAAGCATAAGGTGGTTGTCTGTTCCCCCTGAAACTATTGAAAGACCGTTTTCGATAAGTCTGTCTGCCAGAGCCTTTGCGTTCTTAATAACCTGTTTTGCGTAAACCTTAAAGCTCGGGTCAAGAGCTTCCTTGAAGCAAACCGCTTTGGCGGAGATTGTGTGCATAAGAGGGCCGCCCTGAGAGCCGGGGAATACAGACTTGTTTATAGCCTTTGCAATGTCCTCATCGTTGCAGAGAATAAGACCGCCTCTGGGGCCTCTTAAGGTCTTGTGGGTCGTTGTTGTTGTAACATGGGCATAGGGCACGGGGCTGGGATGTTCCCCTGCGGCCACAAGACCGGAAATATGAGCCATATCCACCATAAGATAGGCCCCCACCTTGTCGCAGATTTCTCTGAAACGCTTAAAGTCTATTGTTCTCGAATATGCGGAAGCCCCTGCAATAATCATCTTAGGCTTGCACTCAAGAGCAATCTTCTCAACCTCATCATAGTCGATACAGCCTGTTTCCTCTGTTACGCCGTAGGGCACCATATTGAAATATTTTCCCGAAACATTAACCGGGGAGCCGTGGGAAAGGTGTCCCCCGTGGGCAAGGTTCATACCCATATATGTATCGCCGGGCTTTAAAAGAGTGAAAAAAGCGGCAAAGTTTGCCTGGGCGCCTGAGTGGGGCTGAACATTTGCATACTCGGAGCCGAAAAGCTCACAGGCACGGCTTATTGCCAGCTCCTCAGCCACATCTACACACTCGCAGCCGCCGTAATATCTCTTATGAGGATAGCCCTCCGCATACTTATTTGTAAGAGGAGTTCCCATTGCCGCCATAACCGCCTTTGAAACAATGTTTTCAGAGGCAATAAGCTCAATATTCTGTCTTTGGCGTGAAAGCTCGTTTTCAATAACCTGAGCAATCTCAGGGTCAAAAGCCTTTACTTCGTTTAAACTGTACATGGTTTTACCACCTTTCGGAATATTTAAGGAATCGTTTCCTTATTCTTTATAGTCACATACTATTATATAGTTTTTCTGTGTATAAATCAACAACTTTTTTAAGCCCTTTTTTGTGAAATCGTATAAAAATCTAAATTATGGAAAGATTATTGAAATAATTGATTGAAATGTCTTTTGAAATGTGTTATACTTTATATGTTAAAATATGCAAACCGGTAATTCCACTGCAAATTAAGAAAGAAAAGAAAGGAGAGCATAAAATGCTTAATAAGAAAAATGTAGACGATTTTAATGTTGCGGGCAAGAGAGTGCTTGTAAGATGTGACTTTAACGTACCTCTCAAGGACGGAGTAATTACGGACGAAAACAGAATTGTTGCGGCCCTGCCTACGATAACTAAGCTTATCGATAACGGAGCAAAGGTTATTCTCTGTTCACACTTGGGAAAGCCTAAGGCACCCGAAGCTAAATTTTCTCTTGCTCCCGTAGCAAAGAGACTTTCGGAAAAGCTGGGCAAAGAGGTTGTTTTTGCGGCCGATGAAACAGTTGTAGGCGAAAACGCAAAGGCGGCCGTTGCGGCTATGAAAGACGGAGATGTTGTTCTTCTTGAAAACACACGTTTCCGCAAGGAAGAAACAAAGAACATTGACACTTTCTCGGAAGAGCTTGCTTCACTGGCGGACGTATATATCTGCGACGCTTTCGGCTCCTCTCACAGGGCGCACTGCTCCACGGTAGGCGTTACAAAATACGTTAAAGACTGCGGCGTAGGCTACCTTATGGAAAAGGAAATCACATATTTGGGCAATGCCGTAAATTCACCTAAGAGACCTTTCTTGGCTATCTTAGGCGGTGCAAAGGTAACGGACAAGATTGCGGTTATAGACAATCTTCTTGAAAAGGTAGACAAGCTTATAATCGGCGGCGGTATGGCATACACTTTCCTTAAGGCTCAGGGCTATGAGGTAGGACAGTCTCTTCTTGACTCCGAAAAGCTCGACTACTGCAAGGAAATGCTTAAAAAAGCAGAGGACAAGGGCGTTGAGCTTCTTCTCCCCATAGACACAGCCGTAGCAAAGGAATTTCCCAATCCCATCGATGCCGAGATTCCCTATGAAATTGTTGACTCAAAGGCTATTCCGGCGGATATGCAGGGCTTAGACATAGGCCCCAAAACAAAGGAGCTTTTTGCAAAGGCCGCAAAGGAAAGCAAGACCGTTGTTTGGAACGGACCTATGGGCGTTTTTGAAAACCCCATCTTCGCTTCGGGTACTATAGCGGTAGCACAGGCTCTGGCTGAAACAGACGCTATTACAATCATAGGCGGCGGCGACTCGGCGGCGGCGGTAAACAACTTAGGCTTCGGCGACAAGATGACCCATATTTCAACCGGCGGCGGCGCCTCTTTGGAATTTTTAGAGGGCAAGGAGCTTCCCGGTATCGCAGTGGCAGACGATAAATAATACCTCCCCAAGCCTCCCCCTTTTAAGGGGAGGGGGACCGCCCGCAGGGTGGTGAAAGGGTAGTACAATAGGCACGCCCGAACCAAACGACACTACACTAATCTGACTAAAAAAGGTGATAAATATGCGTAAAAAAATTATTGCAGGAAACTGGAAAATGAATATGACGCCCTCAGAAGCTAAGACGCTTGTTGCTATCCTCAAGGACGGCGGCGAAAGCGCTCTCTGCGATGTTGTATTCTGCGTTCCCTTTATAGATATTCCCACGGTAACGGAAAGCTTAAAGGGCTGTAAGAACATTTCTGTAGGCGCCCAAAATATGCACTTTGAAGAAGCCGGAGCATACACGGGGGAAATTTCCGCCCCTATGCTTAAAGAATTAGGCGTTAAATATGTTATTTTGGGTCACTCCGAAAGAAGAGAATATTTCGGAGAAACCGACGAAATGATTAATAAGAAGATGAAAAAGGCCTTAAGAAGCGGTCTTATACCTATTTTATGTGTGGGCGAAACTCTTCAAATGAAAGACGAGGGCATAACTCACGACCACATCTCAATTCAAGTTAAGAAGGCTTTCCAAAAAATAGATATAGGCGACGCCAAAAGAGTTATAATAGCTTATGAGCCTATCTGGGCTATTGGCACGGGCAGAACAGCCTCCGCTTATCAGGCAGAGGAGGTCTGCGCAAGCATAAGAGCGATTATAAGCGACATTTACGACGATGAAACGGCTGAGGAAATCAGGATTCAGTACGGCGGAAGTATGAATGCGGAAAACTGTGAATCTCTCCTTTCAATGCCCGATATAGACGGCGGTCTTATAGGCGGCGCAAGCTTAAAGGCCGACTTTAACCTTATTACAGGCTGTGTTAAAGAATAAGAGGCAAAAATTATGAGTAAAAAAACAACAATTTTAATGATACTTGACGGCTTCGGTCTTAACGAAAAAACAGAGGGCAACGCCATAGCCCTTACCCCTACCCCCAACATAGACAGGCTTATGAGTAAATACCCTTATGTAAAGGGCTATGCTTCCGGCCTTGACGTAGGTCTGCCCGACGGCCAGATGGGCAATTCGGAGGTAGGCCACCTTAATATGGGTGCAGGCAGAATCGTTTATCAGGAGCTCACGAGAATAACAAAAGCTATCCACGACGGAGACTTCTTTACAAACGAGGAGCTTTTAAAGGCTGTAAACAACTGCAAGGAAAATAACAGCTCTCTCCACGTTTTCGGCCTTGTTTCAAGAGGCGGCGTTCACAGCTCTTTAGAGCATATTTTTGCCGTTTTCGAGCTTGCCAAAAGACACGGCCTCGAAAAGGTATATATGCACGCTTTTCTTGATGGCAGGGACACCCCTCCCGCCTCCGCAAAGGGATTCCTTACGGAGCTTGAAAACGAAATGGCAAAAATAGGCACAGGCAAAATCGCCACAATAAGCGGCCGCTACTATGCTATGGACAGAGATAAAAACTACGACAGAGTTGAAAAGGCCTATGCTGCTATAGTTTACGGAGAGGGCAACACCGCAAACTCTATGGCGGAATGTATGGACGCAACCTACGCCGAGGGCGTAAACGACGAGTTTGTTATACCTACGGTTATTCTTGAGGACGGAAAGCCCACGGCTGCAATAGGCGAAAACGACAGCATAATCTTCGCCAACTTCCGCCCCGACAGAGCAAGGGAAATAACCAGAACTTTCTGTGACGATGACTTCCCCTACTTTGAAAGGAAAAAGGGTCATTTTAAGGTAACATATGTTTGTTTTACGGAGTATGACAAAACAATCGAAAACAAGCTTGTTGCCTTTAAGCCCCAGGTTCTTACTAATACTCTCGGAGAATATATCTCCTCCCTCGGTCTTACTCAGGTGAGAATTGCGGAAACGGAAAAATATGCCCACGTTACTTTCTTCTTTAACGGCGGTGTAGAGGCTCCCAACCCCAACGAAAACAGATATTTAATCCCCTCTCCCAAGGTTGCTACCTACGACTTGCAGCCTGAAATGAGCGCTCCCGGTGTTACGGAAAAGCTTATCGAAAACATACGCTCAGCGGAAAACGACCTTATTATAATCAACTACGCAAACCCGGATATGGTAGGCCATACGGGAGTTATGGCGGCGGCTAAAAAGGCCGTAGCCTATATTGATGAGTGCGTAGGCAGAGTTGTTGAGGCCGTTATCGAAACAGGCTCACAGATGTTTATATGCGCCGACCACGGCAACATTGAACAGCTTATAAACTACGAAACAGGCGACCCCTTTACAGCCCACACCACAAACCCCGTTCCCTTTATTCTTGTAAACTATCCCGAGGCTAAAGGTCTTAAAGAGGGCGGAAAGCTTGCGGACATTGCCCCCACACTCTTAGAGATGATGGGCATACCTCAGCCCGAGGAAATGACCGGTCAGTCACTTATAATAAAGTAGGCTTCCCTTCGGCAATTTTAACAAATTTAACAAAAATTAAAAAAAGTATTTGACAGATTTACAATAATATTTTACAATATAAGTACCTGAGTTTAGGAGTATAACTAAAAAAATGGTGCTAAGCCACAGATTAGAACC
>JAJQFB010000021.1 GCA_021201395.1 Clostridiales bacterium
TTCCACTTTCCAATTTTGGCAAATTAAAGTGGAAGTTAAATTTACACTTCAGCAATTTTTTAATTCAGCATATTTATAAAATCCTCTTCTGAAATTATGGGGATATTCAGAGCTTTGGCCTTTTTGTTTTTGGCCGAAGCAGAGGTTAAATCGTTATTTATGAGATAGCTTGTTTTGGATGATACGCTGCCCGTCACCTTGCCGCCCCGTGCTTCTATTTCCTTTTGAACTTCCTTTCTGTTTTTATAGCGGTAAACATCGCCTGTTATTACAAAGCCCATACCCTCAAAAATTTGGACGGCAGAGGCTGTTTCCTCTTTTATTATTTTTACATAGCCCAAAAGACGGTCTAAAAGAGCCGTGTTTTCGGGAGAACCGAAATATTTGGTTATGCTTTTTGCTATTACCTCTCCGAAGCCGTTTGTTTCCTTTAGGTCGTCAAATCGAGCTTTTTTGATTTTTTCTATATCAAAGCCGTATTTTTGACACAGGAGCCTTGCGTTGCTTAAGCCTATATTTTCTATTCCCAAGGCAAAAATCATATTGGGAAGATGAATTTCCTTTGATTTTTCTATGGCCTTTACCATATTTGAAAAGGATTTTTCACCGAAGCCTTCCATTGAGGTTATTTCTGTTTCATATTTTCCGAGAGTGAATATATCGGGATAAACCTCTATGAAGCCCCTATCTACAAATTTTTTTATTGTTTCATCGCTCATACCCTCTATATTAAAAGCATCTCTGGAGCAAAAATGACTGAGGCTTTCCACAATTTGGGCACGGCAGTTTGGATTGGGACATTTCAGGGCCTTTCCGTCACGGAGGGAGACAATTTCCGTCTCAAAGCCGCAGACGGGGCAGGTTTCAGGGGGCTTTGCTCCTCCGCTTTTTGTGAGATTTTCGGCAATTTGGGGTATTATCATATTGGCCTTGTACACGGTTATTTCGTCCCCTATGCCAAGCTCAAGGTTTTCAACTATGCTTAAGTTGTGCAGGCTTGCCCGTTCTACGGTTGTGCCCTCAAGCTCTACGGGTTCAAAGACGGCTATGGGGTTTATGAGGCCCGTTCTGGAGGTGTTCCATATTATTTTCTTAAGGGTTGTTTTGGCAAGCTCATCCGCCCACTTAAAGGCCAGAGAGTGTTTTGGGAATTTTGCCGTTGCCCCTAAGCTTTCGCTGTATTTTACATCGTTAAAGGTTAAAACCAAGCCGTCCGAAGCAAAGGGAGCGGTTTCAATCTCTTTCTCAAATTCCGAAACCGCCTTTTCCACATCGGCTGCCGTAACTCTTTTATACTCCACAAATTCAAAGCCCTGAGATTTTAAAAAGTCTATGCCCTCGGTTTTGGTTTCAAAGGCCTTTCCCCCAGCCGAAACAAGTGTAAAAATAATACAGTTTACATTTCTTTCGGCACATATCCTGCTGTTTAGCTGACGGACGGTTCCGCTGCACAAGTTTCGGGGGTTTTTATATTTTTCCTCGGGGGAAAGGTTTTCGTTTATGGCCTCGAAGTCCTTAAATTTTATAACCGCCTCCCCTCTTAAAACAAGGGTTTCCTTAAAATCTATTTTAAGGGGTATATTTTTAAAGGTTACGGCGTTGTGGGTTATGTCCTCGCCTACTGTGCCGTTTCCTCTTGTAACGGCCCGTTCAAGTTCTCCGTTTTTATAGGTTAAAACTATTGTAAGGCCGTCTAATTTCCACGACAAAAGACCCTCCCTGTTCCCCAAAAAGGCACTTAAAGCGGAGATTTCCTTTGTCTTGTCAAGTGAGAGCATTCTGCTTTCATGGGTCACCTTTTTAAGATTTTCCAAAACCGTATAGCCTACGTTTTGGGTGGGGCTCGAGGCTAAAACAACGCCGGTTTCGGCTTCAAGAGAAACAAGCTCGTCATAAAGGGCATCATATTCCCTGTCAGACATAATTTCCCTCGACAGGGTATAATAGGCATAGGAGGCCTTATTTAAAAGCTTAATTAATTCTTTGATTCTGTCTGTTTTATTCGCTCTGTCCACTTAATTCACCATTCCTATAATTTACTGTTTTCTATTTTAACATTTTTTCAAACTCTTGTCTATTATTTTTTACTGACCGTCAGAGGTTTATTATACCGCTTTTTATTGGCAAAAAATTACAGCAGCTCTCTCCCCTGTTTTCCGCTTATGTTCTCTATTCTCATTTCAAGCATACAAAGCCTTGCAAGGTCTTTGGAAATTTCTTCGTTAAGCTGTTCTTCGCTGTTTTCGGGGGCATACTTTATTCCTAATTTTCTTATTGAGCTTATAATATCTTCAGGCTCATTCAAAATCCTCATATGCCCGAAGGCTATGACACTTTTATATTTTGTGGTGTATTTTTCGGACATAACCTCGTCCATTGCCACAACACAAAAGGAAGCCTTTGGGTTTCTGCCTATGGCGTCGATTTTATGGCCTGTTTTGGCACAGTGGAAATATATTTTCCCGTTCTCGTAAACATAGCTTATGGGCAGGGCATAGGGATAGCCCTCATCTCCCGAAAGAGCCAAAACACCGGAGCTGCCCTCCCTTAAAATTTCCTCGCACTCACCCAAAGTCAAAGCCTGATTTTTTCTTCTCATTTCCCTGAACATAAAACCGCTCCTTTATTGTTTTTATATCCTGTATTGCCTCTTTTAATCAAACTCATTTGTAATAATTTGAAACATTTTAACACCTTCGCCGTATAAGCAGCAATATTCTATATATGTTTCATATCCGTCGGCCTCAGGGTATTGAGCGGAATCAAGACCGCTCTCCGCAGGAAGCTCTTCGACTTCCGAAACAAGGCCGCAGGCTTCAAGCATTAAATATTTCATAAAGAGGGCTTCCCAAGGGGGTTCGGCCGCATTAAGCCAAGCCTCTGTTTCACTTGAAAGACCGTCCGTATGGACTTTTGTTAAATCCTCAAAGCTAACGCTTCTTATGCTTTCAAACACTGAGTTTATAACATCGTTAAGCCTACTGTAATATTCACAGACGGCGGAACCCTCGGCTGCCGAGGTGAAATCCGAATAATATTTTTTCAAATCGTTTTTCTCGATATGTGCTGAAATAAGCTTATCAACCGTATTGTTAAAATCCTCCTCTGTATCTATGTCAGAGGATAAAGTTTCCAAACCCTTATGTTCATAGCAGTCTAAAACCATTTCAGTCAAACTGTCCATACAGGCGTCAAATTTTTTGATCAGACGATAATGCTATCTATGCTCGGGTCAATATCCACTTCATCCTGAGTTTCGTTAAAATCTCCCTCTGTAGGAGCAAAATATTCGCCTAAGGAGTCTATGAAAAGAAAATCACAGGAAACTATTACAGCCAAATATTCTATATAATATTGGTTCTTGCCGTCCTTTGTGTAGGCTCCGTTCTTAACGGCTGTTCCTGCCTGTGTAATAAGGTCGCAGGCTCTGAGCATACACTGTTTGTCAAGCATACATTTTTCGGGGGTTTCCGTGGAATTTATTTTGTTTCTTATGTTAGCCGCCGCCGTAACAAAAGCAGAGCCACTTACATAAAGATCGCTTGTGTCTGCAACCTTACTGAGCTCAGCAGAAACAAACTCCCCTATTTCCTTGTGATAATTTTCAATTTCCGCCTTTTGAGCGGCAGTTAAACTGCTGCCGTCTGCTCCCCGGTTGTATGCTTCCATATCGGCGGTCTTATTTGCAGCCGATACAAGAGTATTTAATGAGGAATTGATGTCGTCCTTGCAGTCGTCAAGCTTCCTTTCCATATCGTCAACCTTTGTCATGACTCCGTAATAGGTATATGAGTCAAACGTATCGGTGCAGAAATAGTCATAATAGAACTGCAAAATTTCAATTTCAACATCTACATAGGCAACGAAATTTTTAACAAGAGCCTTGTCCGCCGTCAGTGTTTTCAGGCTGTTTGCGGCGGTCTTATAACCCCTGCACTCCGTAACGGAATCCTCAAAAACCTCCTGAAGCTCGCTTGCGGAGTAGGAATATTCCAAAGCCCCGTCTATTTTGTAATAAGCATATTCCAAAGTTTCCTGCAAAAGACTGTTAAGAATAAATATGGAATAAATTGTAGACGTACTGTTTGCACAGGCCTGCAGAGCCTCCAAATCCGCCGAGGGTATATTGTCTTTTATAACGGCAGCGGCTGTGGTGGTTTCTGTTTCCGCCTCTGTGGTTTCCTCGGTTTCCGTTTCTGTTTCCGCTGCGGCAGTATCTCCCTCGGAAGCTCCCGATTTAAGGACTACTGTTTTTGTGGAAGAATCCCACTCTACCTCAAGACCTGCCGCTTCGCCTACTGCCCTCAACGGCAGCATCATTGACCCGTTTATAATACTTGCAGGCACATCAAGAGAAATTTCCTCGCCGTTCATAACAAAAACTCCGCTTTCGGCGGTAACGGCGATTGTGTTGTCCCCGTTTGTAAATGTTGCTGTTTTAGCGGCTGCTTCCCAGCTTATTTCATAGCCTAACTGTTCAAAAACTCCCCTTAAGGGAATTAAGGTTCTTCCCTCAACAATTACAGGCTCCTGAGCAGAAAACTCAACCTCCGCTCCGTCCAAAGTAACGGTGATTTCCGCTGCAAAAACATTTGCACTCATAAGCGTAACCGCTAAAAATAAAGAAATAAATCGCTCCATAATTTTTCTCCCCCTTTTTTATAAATTTTTTTGATAGATAATAAAAAACAATTACTTTACAATAATATTTTAAAACATAAACAAATAAAAATCAAGACGGTTTTTGTATGTTTCCGATAATTTTCAGAACATTTTAAGGTCTTATCTGGCCGTTTCCGTAAATTATGAATTTGGTGGTGGTTAGTGCCTTTAAGCCCATAGGGCCCCTTGCGTGAAGCTTTTGGGTGGAAATTCCTATTTCCGCTCCGAAACCGAATTCGTTTCCGTCCGTAAAACGGGTTGAAGCGTTTACGTAAACGGCGGCGGAATCCACCTCGTTTGTAAATTTCATGGCGTTTTCATAGCTCTCCGTAACGATAGTCTCAGAGTGACCCGTTGAATATTTTGCTATGTGGGCTATGGCCTCATCTGCGTCCTTAACGACTTTTACGGAAATTATCATATCTAAGTATTCTCTTCCGTAGTCCTCCTCCGCCGCCGGAATTATGTCAAGGCCGTCGCAGATTTCTCTTGTTTTTTCACAGCCTCTTACCTCAACACCCCTCTCCTTAAGAGCCTTAAGGGCTAAAGGCAGAAAATTGGGAGCCGCCTTTTCGGAAACAAGAAGAGATTCCGCTGCATTGCATACCCCCGGCCTCTGGGTTTTGGCGTTTATCAAAATATTGAGAGCCATATCGGGCTTTGCACTGTCGTCTACATAAATGTGACAGTTTCCTACCCCCGTTTCTATAACCGGAACGGTGGAGTTCATAACCACGGAGCTTATAAGCCCTGCTCCACCTCTGGGAATAAGAACGTCAACATAGCCGTTAAGCCGCATAAGCTCCGTTGCGGCTTTTCTGCTCGTGTCCTCTATAAGCTGAACAATGTCGGGGCTTATGTCTGCTTCGGAAATTGCCCTTTTAAACACGTCTACTATAGCCTTGTTTGAATTTATGGCATCGGAGCCGCCTTTTAAAATAACAGCATTTCCTGCCTTAAGACAGAGTCCGAAAGCGTCGCTTGTTACGTTGGGTCTTGCCTCGTAGATTATGCCTATAACTCCCATAGGCACTCTTTTTTCCCCTACAACAAGGCCGTTGGGCAGTGTTTTCATATTTATAACCTCTCCCGCAGGGTCGGGCAGCTTCGCAATCTGCCTAAGGCCGTCGGCCATACCCTCTATTCTGGCCTCCGTAAGGGCAAGCCTGTCAACAAGAGGAGCCGGGGTTCCTGCCTGTTTTGCCTTTTCAACGTCTGCTTTGTTGGCCTTGAGGATTTCCTCCCTGTTTTCAATAAGAGCCTGAGCCGTTCTCAAAAGTATTTCATTCTTTTCGTCCGTCCTCATAGCCGCCGTCAGTCTCGAAGCGGCCTTTGCCTTTTTACCGATTGTAATTGTGTCCATTTGACTGCCTCCTTTAAATTATTCGATTATTAATTTGTCAAGCCTGACATCATATTCGTCAGCAGGTATTTCATCATAAAGCTGTTCTTTGAAGCCTATGCCTATTGTGCATAAAAAGCAGTGTTTTCTTAGGTATCTGTCATAATAGCCTCCGCCGTAACCCATACGGAAATTATCCCTCGAAAAGGCCGTTCCGGGAACAATTATAATTGTTTTGTCTGTAGGGGTTACTATGCTTTTCTCTGTAGGTACAGGCTCGAAAATCCCAAAGGTATTTTTAACAAGCTCTGACAGGCTCTTTATTTTAACAAAGACCATTTTCCCCTTTTTTTCCGTCATATAGGGCAGGGCTGCGATTTTCCCCTCTCTCAGGGCTGTATTTATAATAATCTCTGTCTCAGCTTCGGAGCGGAAACTCAAATAACAGAAAACACTCTCACACACCTTGTAACAAGAATCATTAAAAAGCCTTTCCCCTATGGCAAGGCTCCTTTTGTACCTTATTTTTTTCGGAAGTGCATCCCTTTTTTTTGCCGCTTCCCTGCGGAAGCTTTTTTTGTCCATCTTTTCACCCTCTCGAAAACAGAGTGCCTACGGCTTCCCCCTCTGTTATTCTGTAAATTATGCCCGGGTCGTCTCCCTTTGCTATAACCATATCGCAGTTGGCCGCATTTACCTTTAAAGCCGCCTTTACCTTTGTCGCCATGCCCCCGGTTCCGAAGCTTGAGCTTGAGCCCCCTGCCAGACTTAATATTCTTTCATCGATTTTATCTATAACGCTTATAAGCCGGGCGTCCTTGTCTTTGTTGGGGTCTCCTGTAAACATACCGTCTATGTCCGAGAGCAGTATCAAAAGGTCTCCCTCTATAAGCTCCATAACGTAGGAAGCAAGGGTGTCGTTGTCGGAAAATTCATTAAATTCCTCTGTGGCTACGGTATCATTTTCGTTTACTATAGGTATAACCCCCATTTCAAGAAGCCTTCAAGTGTGTTTTTAACGTTGGCTCTTTTGTGGTCATAGTTAAAAATATCCTTAGTAAGAAGAATCTGGGCCACACGCTGATTAAATTCGTTGAAGCTCTTTTCGTAATACTGCATAAGTATGGCCTGACCTACGGCGGAGGAGGCCTGTTTTCCCACTATGTCCCTGGGTCTTTCCTTTAAACCCAGTCTTTTGGCTCCTACGGCTATGGCTCCCGATGAAACAAGTATAACGTCCCTGCCGCTGTTGTTTATGTCTGTCAAAACCGCCGCTAACCTGTCAAAACGGCGGAAGTTTATGTTCCCATTGGGATAGGTAAGAGAGGTTGTCCCTATTTTAACAATAATTCTCTTTCTGTTTTTTAAGTCTTTTCTGTTCATATTAATCCGTTTCCTTAAATTTTAAATTTAACATATTATATACTTTATAATATCAAATAGTCGGTTATATTTCAATGGTTTTTTTCAGGAAACGGTGATTAATTAGCCAAAGCAGATTTGCCGCAGTGCACATTTCAAAAAACACAAAATAAAAAAACGATAACACAGCCGATTAAGCGGCTATCGTTTTTTTTAGCTTGAACCATTTTTTAATAATCGGAAAAATCGGCGGTGAAGCTGCAAAGAGCTAACCAATCAGCTGTTCCTTAATATCTTGGGAAAGGCGGAAAATTCCGCAAGAACAGCGGCGGCTTCTTTTTTGACAGTGCCGAAGCCGTATAAAGCGAATATAAAGGGTATGCCGGCTTTCTCGGCGGCCTGTCTGTCGGTTTCGGTGTCGCCCACATAAACGGGAGCCTTAAGTGCATTTCTGTCTATAATAAGGCTTATGTTTTCGGCTTTTAAGAGGCCTGTCCTGCCGTTGTTTTCAAAATCCTCGAAAAGCTCCCCTGTTTTGTGGAAGCCTAAGAAGCTCTCTATATAGCCTATTTGGCAGTTGCTGACTATAAAAAGCCTGTAGTCCCTTTTAAGCGTCTTAAGCGTCTCTATAAGACCGGGGTAGAGCTTTCCGCCTTTTTTATTAAGCAGATTACTCTGATAGGTTATGCAGCTTTCTATTATTTTCTCTCTTTTTTCCCTCGAATTTCCGGGGAAAAGCCTTTCGGCTATTTCATCTAAAGGCAGCCCCATACAGGGGGTTAAATTTTCAACAGTAACAGTCGGGGCTATGCCCATAGCCTCTACCGCCCCGTTCCAAGCTTCAACTATACCCTCTCTTGAATCCCAAAGGGTTCCGTCAAGGTCAAAAATAATACTGTCAATCATATTATAAATTCTCCTCAGCAATAAAGCTCCAATATGCCCAAAGCAATAATCAGCACTCCCACAAAAAATCCCAGTCCCGAAAAAATCACGCTTGCCACAACGCCGCAGCCGAAGCTCAGCAAAACAAGCCCTATTACGTTTTTATTTATTTTCATTAAATATCACCTTAAAAACCGCCTGATACAGTATATGTTAAACAGCGGCAGCAGGTGAAAACCTAATCTGAAACAACCATTACAAAAAGCAAACCCTCTGAAAGAGTTATTTCTATCTTCTCCTCTGCGGCCTTATTACTTACGCCGTAGGATGAGCCTATTGAAAGAGTACCGTTATTTAAAGGGTAATAAAGTCCCCTTGTGTTTATGCCCTTTACACAGTTTGTAAGGGGTATAAGGGAAACAGTCTGACCCCTTTTTACCCTTAGGCTTAAAGCTCTGTCAATTAAGTAAATTATATTGTGTTCATCGATAATTCTCGCCTTTATACCTGCCTTAAGAGGCAGCATAAGCATATGACAGTTGGCAAGAGTGTGGTCAAAACGGGTGCCGGTACAGCCCAAAAGAGTTATTTCGTCGGCTCCTCTTTTTATTGCCTCTCTTATGCCCAGCTCACAGTCCGTAAAATCCTTTTCACAGGGAGCGGTCAAAATCTCAATACCTTTATTTTTATACTCCTCAAGAAGCTCAGGCTCCGCCGAGTCAAAGTCCCCTGCCAAAAGATGAGGGCTTATACCCATTGCGTCGCAGTGCCTTAAGCCGCCGTCGCAGCATATTACAATATCCGCTTCCTCCGCACAGGGCTTAATCAGACTGTAGGAATTAATGCTGCCGCTGCAAATTACAGCCGCTTTCATAGCTTTTTCTCCCTTTTTTCGTATTCTCTTATTATTTTATAGAGCTTTTCGATGTTCTCTTCTATCTTGTAATCTGTATAAATAGAGGAACCGCCTACAATAACGTTGGCTCCGGCTTCCAAAACGGACATTAAATTTTCGAGCAAAATTCCCCCGTCTATTTCAATATCCAAATCTATATTGTGACTCTCTGCATAGGCTCTTATCTTCCTTATTTTGTCAAGGGTTTCGGGAATAAGCCCCTGCCCTCCGAAGCCGGGAACAACCCCCATAACGAGAACCTGATCCACACTTTCAAGATAGGGAAAAACCGCTTCCGCCATAGTTGAGGGGTTTATGGTTATACAGGCTTTCTTGCCGTATTTCTTAATATACTCTATGGCCTTAAGGGGCTTGTTTGTGGCCTCGAAGTGGAAAGAAATAATATCCGCTCCGCACTGGCAGAATATCTTAATATTCTTAATAGGGTCGTACACCATAAGATGCACATCTAAAACCATATCCGTAGCTTTTCTTATACTCTTTATGGCGGCGGTTCCGAAGCTGAAATTCGGCACAAAAAGCCCGTCCATAATATCTATATGAATATACGGCACTTTCATTTTTTCAAAAATCTTTATTTCGTCCTCAAGGTGCATCATATTTGACGCAAGTATGGACGGTGATAATTTAATCATAGCTTTCTCCTCAGAATTCAGCTTCTCAGAACTTGACTTCCTTAAGTTCCTGCATTATCTTTTTATACCTGTTATATCTTTCGGGTGAAATATTTACCCCTACCTGCTCCTTAAGCTTACAGTCTGGCTCCTCTATATGGCGGCAGTTTCTGAAGCGGCAGCCCTCTGAATAAGGCTTAAACTCTCTGAAAAGCTCCGCTATATTTTCGTCTTTCAAAAGAGCCGTGTCAAGAGAGGTAAAGCCGGGAGAATCCACAATATATGTGTTTTTAAACATCTGTAAAAGCTCCACGTGACGGGTGGTGTGTCTGCCTCGCTTTATTTTTCCGCTTATTTCTCCCGTTTCCATAAGCCCCTCTTCCGTAAGGGCGTTTACAATGGTGGACTTTCCCACCCCCGACGTCCGGCAAAAACGCTGACCTTATTCTTAAGCCCCTGTTTAAGCTCCTCTATGCCCCCTCCGCTTTTTCCGCAGACAAAGTGGAGCCTGTATATATTTTTGTATATACTCTCAAGCTTATTAATAACCTCCGTGGAGCCTATGTCGCACTTATTTAAAACTATGCGTATTTCGGGGATATTCCTGCTTTCGGCAAAAATCAGAAACCTGTCCAAAAGGTCAAGGTTAAGCTCCGGCTCCGCTGCGGCAAAGACAATAAGGGCGCAGTCTATATTCGCCGCCCGGGGGCGTATAAGAGAATTTTTTCTTTCGATTAAATCCTCTATTATACACTCCCCCTCTTCGGGAGAGGTTATAAGGGCAAAGTCCCCTATATAGGGCTTTTTACCCTGTTTCCGCAAAATTCCCCTCGCCTTTCCCTTATAAAGCCTGCCCTCTTCCGTAACAACGGTATACAGACCCCCTACTCCCTTTATAATCCTGCCTGTCATCTCAGTCATATTTACCTGCCCTCGGTTTAATAGCTTAATAATTTAATAATTTGTTGTTTCCGACAGCTTTCCGTCCTCATAATAACTGGAGCTTGCAAGATTTCCGTCGTCATAGCTGTGAACCGCACTTATTTCTCCGTCATAATATACCTTATAGGTGCTTCCGCCGCCGTCTATGGGAACGGAATAAGGGAAGCTTGACTTTGATATATTCTGACTGTAAACGGTGGTTTCAGAGCCGTCAAGTCCTACCTCCGTTATCGTTACGTTTGCAGTGTCCCCTGAGGGAACCTGTGTAACAGGCACCGTCACTGAGTATGAGGGAGCCACAACATCGTCATATTCTACGGAATGAACCGTTGTTTCCTCTGCTTCCTCCGTGGTTGTTTCCGCCGTTGTTGTTTCGGCGGCTCCCGTGCTTATATAAATCATAATGGTGGAGCCCTCAAGAGCCTCTATGCCCCCGTCCTTGCTCTGGGCGCATACCTGCCCTGCCGGATATTCGTCCGAAGCAGACTGTTCAACCTTAACAACAAAGCCCTGTTCTTCAAGAATTTCAACGGCTTCGCTTTCCGTAAGTCCTAAAACGTTTTCAACCTCGACCATATTCTCCGCTTCCGACATACTTATATAGAGTATAACCTCGTCTGTTACGTAAACAATCTCTCCCGATTCGGGGCTTGTGCTTATAACTGTTCCCGAAGCTATATTGGAGCTTTGCCTCCGTGAAAATTCAATGTTGGTTATGCCCAAGGCCTTAAGCTCCGCCTGAGCCTCTTCCATAGTAACCCCCACCAAATCCGGCATTTCTATCTCGCCGTTTCCTATTGAAACCTGAATGGTTACCGTGTCGCCCCTTGAAATCTTCTCCCCGGCGTCAATGCTTTGGCCTACTACCGTTCCCGTAAGCTCCTCGCTTTCCACCTGTTCTATTTCAAGTATGATTCCGTTTTCTTTAGCCGACTTTTCCGCCAGCTCCTGGGTCATATTTATCAAATCGGGCATAATAACGTCGCTTGCACTGTTGCCCCCCGTTAAGAAGATTATAACAGCGGTAATTACAACAATAATTGCAACACCTGTAATGATTGCTCCGAAAATAACCTTTCTGTTTGAAGCGGCTCCCTCTTCGGCCTCCTTTTCTCTGCGGCGTCTTTCTCTTTCCCTCTCTCTTTCAATCTCGCTTCTTGTCTTTTTGCGGTGCATTCCGTTCTGAGGTGAGGCCTTTCTCCTGCCCTCTGAGCCCTCTCTTATAGCCCGTCTGTCCTCTGCCGTTAAAACAACCGTCTGAGAGTTTCTGTCTACAATATTGCTGGTTACGAAACCGCCCGTGGTGTCAACTACGGCCTTTTTCAAATCATTTGACAGCTCCCCTGCGCTTCTGTACCGCTGAGAAGCCTTCTTCGCCGTGGCCTTTTGTATTATCTTCACAAGGCTGTCGGATACGTTTGAGTTTATTTCCTTTATATCCGGCAGAGGCTCGTCCATATGCTTTATTGCCAAAGACACAGGAGATTCTCCGTCATAGGGAAGCCTGCCCGTAAGCATCTCAAACATAACTATTCCAAGAGAATATATGTCGCTTTTGTTGTCTACAAAGCCTCCCCTTGCCTGTTCCGGAGAGAAATAGTGAGCAGAACCCATCTGATCCGCCGTAAGTGTGGCACTTGTGGCCGCCTTTGCTATTCCGAAATCCGTTACCTTTATATTACCCTCTTTTGTAACAAGTATGTTTTGAGGCTTAATGTCCCTGTGGACAATATTGTTCTTGTGGGCTGTCTCCAGCGCCGAAGCAATCTGCATAGACACCCCTAAGGTCTCCTCATTTGTAAAGGGAGCGTTTTTAACAATAAGCTCCTTAAGGGTAGGGCCGTCTATATATTCCATAATAATATAACAGATGTCCCCGTCTCTGCCTACGTCATAGGCACTTACTATGTTCGGGTGGGTAAGGCCGGCCACAGCCTGAGCCTCCGTTGTAAAACGCTTTACAAAACCCTCGTTGTCTATATATTCCTCTTTGAGAGCCTTAAAGGTAACCACTCTGTTAAGCTTTTCGTCCAAAGCCTTGTAAACAACCGCAGTTCCCCCCACGCCTAACTGTTCCTTAATTCTGTATCTTCCGCTGATCAGACTTCCGCTTTCCAAATACATATTATCCGACCTCCCTGTCGATTACAATAACAGAAATATTATCATATCCCCCGCGGCTGTTAGCCTCGTCAATAAGCCTGTAAGCCTTTCCTTCAAGTCTCCAGTCGGAAAGGAGAAGTCCCTCTATTTCCTCATCTCTTACCATATTTGTAAGCCCGTCTGTGCATAAAATTACAAATCTGCTGTCAAAGCTATTTACAATACCGTCTACAAGAACCTCATCTTCAACGCCTAAGGCTCTTGTTATGCAGTTTTTGTCCGGGTGGTTCCTTGCTTCCTCTTTTGTAAGCTTCCCTGCCTTAACAAGCTCCATAACGTAGGAGTGGTCGGCCGTTATCTGCCTGATGGAGCCGCCGCCTGCGGCATAAGCCCTTGAATCTCCCACATGGGCTAAATAAAGCTTACCCTCGTTTACAACAAGGGCGGTAAAGGTTGTTCCCATACCTCCCAGTCTTTCGGCATCGTTTCTTGCGTCTCTTATTATCATTCTGTTGGCATATCTTACACCCTCGACGATAATGTCTAAAATATCGTCCTCGCCCTGATAATTTTCCGCATATTCGCAGAAATAGCTTATGGCGGAGCTGCTTGCCACCTCTCCCCCTTTATAGCCGCCCATACCGTCGGCCACAATATAGAGATTGGGTAATCTTCCCACAGGTGTATTTGAAACAAAGATGCTGTCCTCGTTTAAGGCTCTCACTCTGCCTATGTCGCTTTTTCCGAAACCTTTCATTTTGCTTTCACCTCACTGTTTCTTAACTGTCCGCAGGCGGCGTTTATATCCGCCCCGAGCTTTCGCCTTACTGTATTTTCAATTCCCTTTTCCGTTAAAATTCGGCTGAAAGCTCTGACGTTTTTGTCGGAGCTTTTAATGTAGCTTCTCTCTTTAACGCTGTTTACGGGAATAAGGTTTACATGAGCTAAAATACCCTTAAGCCGCCGGCTTAATTCTTCTGCGTTCTCCCTTGAATCGTTTACTCCGTCTATAAGGGAATATTCAAAGGTAACCCTCCGCTTAGTGGCCTCGGCGTAGTCCTTAGCCGCCCTTATAACGTCCTCATATTTATATTTGTTCGCTATAGGCATAAGCCTTTTTCTTATGCCGTCGTTGGGGGCGTGGAGAGAAACGGCCAGGGTTATGGGAAGCTTAAGCTCTGCCAGCTCATAAATTTTATCAACAAGACCGCAGGTGGAAAGGGTTATGTTCCTTTTGCTTATTTCCGCCCCATCCTTACAGCTTATTATCTTTATAAATTTAACACAATTTTCAAAATTGTCAAGAGGTTCTCCGCAGCCCATCATAACAACATGGCCTACTCTTATGCCCTCCTGCCGTTCTATCTCATAAATCTGGGATAAAATTTCACCGGCGGTTAGGCTCCTGTCAAGGCCGCCTATGGTAGAGGCACAAAAGCTGCACCCCATACGGCAGCCTGCCTGAGTTGAAACACAAACCGTATAGCCGTAGTCATATTTCATAAGTACGCTTTCTATTATATAACCGTTTTCAATCAGAAACAAGTATTTTATTGTATTATCTATGGAAGATTTATATTTTTTTACGGTTTTTACACCGTAAAGCCCTGCTTTTTCCTTTAAAAGCTCTCTGAGCTTCAAAGACAGCTCCGTCATTTCGCCAAAGGAGACTGCTTTTTTCAGGTGGAGACGGGTGAAAACCTGTTTTCCTCTGTAGGCCGCCTCTCCGAGGCCTTTCATAAACTCCGTAAGCTCTTCTTTTTCCATAGATAAAATATCCGCTTTTTCCATATTACCCCAACCTTTTTCTGAATTTGGCTATAAAGAAACCATCGCCGCCCCACATAAAGGGAGTTATATTTATATAGCCTTCCTTAAAGGAAGAATTTTCAACCCCCACGGGTATATATCCCTCTATATCGCAGGGGTCATAACCGAAGCTTTTCAAAAACCACCCTCTTATTTCCTCATTCTCCTTTACGGAAACCGTACAGGTAGAATATACGAGAACCCCTCCCGGTTTGACATATTTCTCCGCCGCCGTCAAAATCTGCTTTTGCAGGGCGGCAAGAGCCTCTATGTCCTCAAGGGTTCTGTTATATTTTATATCCGGCTTCCTCTTTAAAAGCCCTAAGCCCGAACAGGGAGCGTCCACAAGAACTCTGTCATATTTTTCAATATCTGCCTCATTAAGCTTTGCGGCGTCGAAAAGCTCCGTCTTTATTATGCTTGTTCCCAGTCTTTCAGAGCCCTTTTCGATAAGCCTGAGCTTGTGGGGATATATGTCCCTTGCCGTAATGTTGCCCCTGTTTTTCATAAGACAGGCCGCCGAAAAGCTCTTTCCTCCCGGAGCGGCGCAGACGTCCAAAATTTTCTCTTCCGGTTTGGGGTCGAGAATTTTCACGCAGAGATAGGAGCTTGTGTCCATAATATGGAAAAGGCCCCTTTTATAGGCAAGACTCTCGGTTATGTCGGAGGTTTTGGAAAGGGTAACAAGCCCCTCCCCTGTTTTTGCCGCCGAAGTGACGATATTGTCCTGCTTTAAAACATACTTAAGCCCCTCGGCCGTCACTCTTAAGCTGTTGACCGCCGCCGTAACCTTAGGAGCCTTGTTGTTTTCGGCACAGAGAGCCAAAATTTCATCGGCACTGTAGGTTTCAAGCCAGTAGCGTATAATTTCTTCGGGATAGGAATACATAACGGAAATATACTTAATCGGCTCCTTTTCTTTATCGGGATAGGGTATTTTGTCGATATTCCCGACGACTGCCCTTAAAACCCCGTTTACATAGCCGCTTAAATTTACAGAGCCCTTTTTCTTAACAAGCTTAACCGCCTCGTTGCAGGCAGCGGAGGCCGGAACTCTCGTCATAAACATAATCTGATAAACCGATATTCTCAACACATTCAAAACATAGGGTCTTATCTTGTTAAGCTTAACCGATGAAAATCTCCCTATTACATAATCTGTTTTTATTAAATTTCTAAGTGTACCGTTTACAGTTTCGGTAATAAAAGCCTTTTGAACCCTCGACAGCCCCTTGTGGCGGCCGAGACTGTTCCTCAAAACAATATTTCCGAAGCCCTTTTCAAGACTTTCTCTTAAAATTTCAACGGCAATTTCTCTCTCGTTCATTTAAAATTCCTCTTCCATATTTCCAAAATATGAGTTATAATTATAGTCAGTTATATTGTACCATAAATTTTACGGTAATGAAAGAAAAATATTCAAGTAAAAAGGAGAAATTATGTTAAGCATTAAGAGTATTTTCTGGTATATAAGACAGTTTGTATGGCTTACAAACAATTTAAGGGAAACGGCTAAGGTTAAAAAGCTCAAAAAAACAAATCCCGAAGAGGCGGAGGCAAGAATCTGGAAAGATGCGGAAAGCTGGGCAAGGGGCATAGTCCGCTCTACGGGCTCCACGGTTAGAGTTGTCGGAAGCGAAAATTTAATCACCGACAGAGCGGTTTTGGTGGTTTCAAACCATCAGAGCTATTTCGACATTCCCCTTATTATGGGGAATACGGGCTTCCCCGTAGGCTTCATAGCCAAAACGGATTTACAAAAATTCCCTTTTTTAAATGACTGGATGGAGCTTATACACTGTCTTTTTATGGACAGGGAGGATATGAAGCAGTCCCTTAAAATAATAACAGAGGGCATAAAGCAGATAAAAGGCGGCCAAAGTATGGTTATATTCCCTGAGGGAACAAGAAGCAAGGACGGCTCCGTGGCGGAATTTCACGCAGGAAGCTTTAAGCTTGCCACAAAAGCCAAAGCCCCCATAATCCCCATTACAATAGACGGAAGCTCTAAAATTATGGACAGGAAGTGGAACATAGGCAAAACAGAGGTTATTCTCACAATCCACAAGCCTATATATACGGAAAGCCTTTTAAAAGAGGAACAGGCCGACCTAAACATTACTGTCAGGGAAATAATAGCAGGTGCGTTAAAATGAGCAATATAAGGCTTACTCTCAGATATGATGGAACAAAATATTTCGGCTTCCAAAGGCAGAAAGACAAGCCCACAATACAGAAAAAGCTTGAGGAGTGTCTTAACCGAATTTTAGAGGAGGATATAGAGGTTATAGGCAGCGGCAGAACCGACGCCGGCGTCCATGCCCTCGCCCACACCGTAAACTTTCACACAAAAACAGACAAGACCCCAAAGGAAATTATGGCCGCCCTCAACGCCCATCTCCCCTGGGATATTGCCGTAACAGAGGCAAAATACGCCTCGGAGCGTTTCCACAGCCGCTACAACGTCCTCAGAAAAACCTATGTCTACCGCATAAACACGAGAGGCTATATAAATGTATTTGAAAGAAAATATGTTTATGACTTCTTCACTCCCCTTGACAGTGAAAAAATGAGGGCGGCGGCAAAGCTTATGACGGGAACCCACGACTTTAAGGGCTTTTCAGCCGTCAAAAAAACAGACAAATCCACTGTCAGGACGGTTTTTTCAATAGGCATAACCGAAAAAGAGGGAGAAACGGACATAACCTATACAGGCAGCGGCTTCCTGAGGAATATGGTCAGAATTATGACCGGAACCCTTATAGAGATAGGTTCCGGTCAAAAAGAAGCTTCCGTTATAAACGAAGTTTTTGAAACAAAAGACCGCCTTAAGGCCGGTTTTACGGCTCCGGCTCAGGGGCTTACAATGGTGGGGGCCGAATATTAGCCCCTACATAAGCTTTACAATTTCCTTTTTAAGCCTTGAAATTATCTTTTTTTCAAGTCTCGATATGTAGCTTTGGCTTATGCCTAACCTGTCCGCCACCTCTTTTTGTGTCATTTCCTCGCCGCCGTTTTTAAGGCCGAATCTCAGTTCTATTATTATCCTCTCCCTGGTGGAAAGCTTGCTTATGGCGTTTTTAAGCAGGCTTCTGTCTACCTCCTCCTCTATGCCCCTGTATATTATGTCAACATCGGTGCCTAAAATATCGGAAAGCAGCAGCTCGTTGCCCTCCCAGTCCACATTTAAAGGCTCGTCTATTGAAACCTCCGCCCTGACCCTTGTGTTCCGCCTTAAATACATAAGTATTTCATTTTCTATACACCTTGAGGCGTATGTGGCAAGCTTTATGTTTTTATCCGTTTTAAATGTGTTTACCGCCTTTATAAGGCCTATTGTGCCTATGGATATTAAGTCCTCCATATTTATGCCTGTGTTCTCAAACCGTCTCGCTATATAAACAACAAGCCTTGAATTGTGCTCTATCAAAACCTTTTTGGCTTCTTTTTCATCTTCCGTCCCCAGCATAGCCGTATAAAGTGCCTCCTCTTCGGAGTCTAAGGGCGAGGGCAAAACCTCCGAGCCGCCTATGTAGTAAACTCCGCCTGATTTCTCTCTTCCGAATATTTTCCTTATAAACTCAAGCAGCCCTGCAAGCATTTTTACTTACCTCCTCCGAAACAAGAGCCTCAGTATTTATAAGCCCTCTGAAGCCGCCCTCCTCCGACAGCCTCATAAAAGAAATTCCTATTATTATGTCCTCATATCCCCTGCCGTCTATTAAAACCCTGTCGGGGCGAAAGCAGACGAGTGTCCCTCCGCTGTTTCCCAAACTTTTATAGGGTATGAGACTGAATTTGATTTCGCTTCCGTATTTTTCCATATACCCAAAAATATCCCTCTCCAAAAGCTCTCCCTCCGGCAGTAAGCCCTTAACGGCCTCATATTCCGCCGCAAGAACGGTTTTCCCCGTTATTTTATCCTTAAGACTGTTTCCCGTGTCCCCCAAAGCCCTGAAAGAAACCCTTTTCTCTTTTAGGCTTAAGTCTACATCGTAAAGCTGTCTTTTTTTAATTACACGGTTTTCATAAAGACTGAAACCTATTTTTATTATAATGTAGGAGCATAAAACAGAACCCAAAAGCAGTTTGAAACTTATACTCTTAAAGACGTATTCTATACCTTCCCCTATGTATGCCCCGGCTTTTGTATAGTAAAATATGCCGGAACAGATTCCCCCGACAACAAATGCAAAAACATACACAAGCCCCCACAGCTTAAGAAGTCCCTTAAAGCTTTTAGGCAGGTAGGCAATAAAGGCACAAGCCATAACCAAAAGCGAAAATCCCAAAATGTTTCTTAAAAAGCTTAAACCCTGCCAAAAGGAAATCAAAATATAACCGCCGCTGCCTACAGCCGCCGACAAGGCGCAGAGCAAAGGGCTTTTCTTCTCCCTTAAAAACATTCTGAGAACCATAAGCACAAAAAATATCATTGCAAAATTAATTAAAAATAAAACATCGGCATACACCGTCATAATATATCCGCCCCCTAAGTCTATAGCTTAATTATACAGCTTTCCATAGATGAAATTTATCGAAACCGGCGGATAAAAGCCCTTAAACAAATTACTCTTTTTGATATTTTACACTCTTATATTTCAAACTATTTACCCCCATACAACCTTGCATATAAATATGCTGGCAATAACCCCCGCAAAATTGGCAGTCAAAGCTCCCCACAGTGTATATCTTGTTTTTGTAATCTTAACCGACATAAAATAAACGCTCATTGTGTAAAAAACCGTTTCCGTACAGCTCATCATAACGGAAACAAGCCTGCCTATGTAGCTGTCGGGGCCGTGCTGTTTAAACAGGTCAAGGAGGATTCCCGTGGAAGCGGAGGAGGAAACAAGCCGCATAAGTGTTAAAGGAACAAGCTCTGAGGGGTAGTGTATAAGGCCTGTTAAGGGAGATATAAGCTCGCTGAATATTGTCAAGGCTCCCGAGGCCCTCAAAATTCCCACAGCCATCATAAGCCCCACAAGTGTGGGCATAATATCCACGGCACACTTCATACCGTCTACAGCCCCCTCTATAAAGGCATCATATACCTTTACGCCCTTTGAAATTCCATGGGAAATTATTACAACAAACACAAGAGGAAGCATAAGATTGGATATAACAATCAGTATCTGCATTTTCTATACCTCACCTCTATTATTTTAATAACCGCTATTCCCGTTATTGTGGAAACAAGGGTGGCAAATAAACCCGGCCCTATAATTTCCGAGGGGTTTGCAGAGTTAAACTGGCTTCTGTAGGCAATAATATTAACCGAAACAAGCTGCAGAGAGGACATATTGAAAACCATAAACATACACATAGCCCTGCTTGCCTTGTCCTTTTCGGGGTTTAGGGTCTGAAGCTCTTTCATAGCCAAAAGCCCTGCCGGAGTAGCCGCCCACCCGAGCCCCAGCATATTGGCTATAACGTTTGTTGCTATATGCTTCATTGCCTTATGTTTAGGGGGAACATCGGGAAACAAAAACCTCAAAAAGGGCATTATCTTCTCCGCCATAAGGTCTATAAGCCCGGAACGCTCCCCTATTTTCATAAGCCCCGTCCACATAGACAAAACCCCTGCCATTACAATAATAACGTTTACGGCCTCCTTAGCCGAGTCTATGGCTCCGTTTGTTGCCGCCTCAAGGTTCCCCGTAAAAGCCGCCGTAAGTATTCCCCAAAAAATCATACCTGCCCAAAGATAATTAAGCATATTTTTCCCCTTAACAAACTATATTTTATAACAGTATATTTTATAAAAAAGACTGAAATAACCTGAAAGCTTCGCCCTGTTTTTCCATCATTACCCACTTTTCTTATTTTTTCTCATTTTTTCTCAAAAAAGTGTTGACAAATTATGGGAGCTGGTGTAAAATAAGAAATGTAAGCAAAAAGACTTAATTCTAAATTATTAAAGGAGTGCATTAAGATGAAACCAACAGGTATCGTAAGAAACGTAGACGAACTCGGAAGAATTGTTCTTCCCAAAGAACTCAGAACCATTCTCTCTATAGATGTTAAAACACCTATGGAAATTTTTACAGACAATGACACTATAGTTTTAAGAAAGTATGAGCCTGCCGATATTTTTACGGGCGAAATGACCGGCCTTGTGGATTATGAGGGCAAGAAAGTTTCAAGAGCAAACATTCTTAAGCTTTGTGAACTTGCAGGTATTAAAGTAGCCGAATAAGGAGATGTTAATCAGTGAAAGAGGAAAGACTTTTAGTTTTAAATATGCTTAACGAGGGAAAGATAAATACCGAAGAGGCTTGTAAGCTTTTGGAAGCTTTAGGCTCTTCCGCTCAAAGCGGTGAATTCGGCGAAAAAGTGTCAAAATATGCAGACAGCTTTAAGAAAAAAGCGGTTAAGCTTGCAAAAAATGCAGAACCAACCGTTAAAAAATATGCCGAAGCTGTAGGCGAAAAATTCGAAGATATAAAAAGCGGCATAAAAAACAAGACAAAGTCCGATAATATCGACGAAGAAAATATTGTTGTAGACGAAACGGAAACCGACGGCGAAGCTGAGGATAACTCAGACGATGATTCAAACGCTTAAGAATAAGGGTGTTTAAATGAAAGACGAAAAATATAATCAGGAAAATGAAATAACAGCGGATGCTGCGGAAATAACCGAAACAGCCGAGGGTTCCGGAGATGAAAAGGGCAAAAAAGACATTAAAAAGACTGTTTTTAAGGAAATAATAAGCTGGGCAAAGACCATACTTGCCGCTCTTGTTTTCGCTTATCTTATAACAACCTTTATAATAGTAAATGCCCAGGTTCCCTCCGGCTCAATGAAAGACACAATAAACGAAGGCGACAGGCTTGTGGCAAACCGCCTTTCCTATCTTTTCAGCGACCCCCAAAGGTTCGACATAGTTGTTTTCAAATTCCCCGACAATGAGGATCTCTACTATATAAAGAGAATAATAGGTCTGCCGGGGGAGACCGTCGAAATTAAAGACGGAAAGGTCTATATTGACGGCTCCGAAGAACCTCTTGACGATTCCTTTATAAAGGAGCCTATGTATGTTGAAGCGGACACCGTTTACGAAGTCCCCGAGGACAGCTACTTTATGCTGGGGGACAACAGAAACAACTCCGCCGATTCAAGAAAATGGGTAAACAAATATGTCAAACGCAATAAAATCTTAGGCAAGGCAATTTTTAAGTATTACCCCGGCTTTGAGCTTTTGACAGACAAATAACTAAAAAGGAGATTTAAACTATGGCTCAGGTAACAAAGGAAACCATAATAGCTGATGTGTTAAAAATAGACAGAGGCGCTGTACCCATTCTTATGATGAGCGGTATGCACTGCATAGGCTGCCCCTCCGCCCAGGCGGAAAGCCTTGAAGAGGCCTGCTTCGTCCACGGCATAGACGTAGACCCTGTAGTAGACCAACTTAACAGCTATTTCAAAACACTTGAATAAAAAAACACAAAAAAACAAGCTGCCGCAAAACACAAAAATGCTTTGCGGCAGCCTTTTTTCTTCATTGAAACAAATATTCAGTCTTTAACTCTGTTCAAGCCGGCCTGTGTAAAGCTGCCAGTAGACGCCCTTTTCCTTTATGAGCTTTTCGTGGTTTCCTCTTTCTATGATTCTGCCCTGATCCATAACCATAATAACGTCCGAGTTCTTTATGGTGGAAAGTCTGTGGGCGATTACGAAAACAGTTCTGCCTTTCATAAGAGAGTCCATACCGCCCTGAACAATTTTCTCCGTTCTGGTGTCTATAGAGGAGGTAGCCTCGTCAAGTATTAACGCCGGAGGATTGGCCACAGCGGCTCTGGCGATTGAGAGAAGCTGTCTTTGACCCTGAGAAAGGTTGGCACCGTTGCCCGTAAGCATAGTGTCATAGCCCTCAGGCAGCCTCTTTACAAAATCGTGGGCTCCTGCCAGCTTAGAAGCGGCAATAACCTCCGAATCCGTAGCGTCAAGCTTTCCGTAGCGTATATTTTCCATAACCGTACCCGTGAAAAGGCTTGTGTCCTGCAAAACCATACCGAGGGAACGGCGAAGCTCGCTTTTCTTGATTTTGTTTACGTTTATGCCGTCATACCTTATCTTTCCGTCCTGTATGTCGTAAAAACGGTTTATAAGGTTTGTAATGGTTGTCTTTCCGGCGCCGGTAGCCCCTACAAAGGCCACCTTTTCGCCGGGCTTTGCGTAAACCTCTATGTCGTGGAGGACAATCTTGTCGGGGTTATAGCCGAAGTCAACCTTATCGAGAACCATTTCCCCCTGTAAAAGCTTATATTCAACTACCCCCGTACTCTTGTGCTTATATTTCCAAGCCCAGACTCCTGTTCTTATGGGCGTTTCCTCTATTTCTCCGCCGGGCTTAAATTTAGCCCTTACAAGGGAAACATCTCCCTCGCCGGGTTCAGGCTCTTCGTCAAGAAGTTCGAAAATTCTCTCCGCCCCGGCCAAAGCCATAACAATGGAGTTAATCTGCTGTGACATATTTGAAACAGGCATATTAAAGCTTCTGTTAAGCTGCAAAAATGAAGCCAAGCCCCCCACGGTAAAGCCGCCGAAGCCGCCTATAGCAAGAACGGAGCCGAAAATAGCTATAAAAACATAGCTTAAATTGCCTATGTTGGCAAGAATAGGCATAAGAATATTTGCGAAGCGGTTTGCGTTGCTTGCGGCGTCGAAAAGCTCCTCGTTTATTTTGGAGAAGTCCTTAATGCTTTCCTGCTCGTGACAGAAAACCTTGACAACCTTCTGCCCCTCTATAAGCTCCTCTATATAGCCGTTTACCTCCCCAAGCTTCCTCTGCTGTTTAACGAAATATTTTCCGCTTATTCCGGCAACCTTTCTGGCCGTAAAGACCATAATACAGGCCATTATAAGATTTACACAGGCAAGAGGAACACTTAAGAAAAACATACAGCAGACAACGCTTATAATTGTCATCGAACCGTTTATAATCTGGGGCATACTCTGGCTTATAAGCTGTCTTAGGGTGTCTGTATCGTTTGTGTAAATACTCATTATATCCCCGTGGGCATGAGTATCAAAATATTTTATGGGAAGGCTTTCCATGTGCTTAAACATTTCCTGCCTTAAATTTTTGATTGTTCCCTGTGTAATTCCGACAACTATCCTGTTATAGGTGTATGAAGCCGCAACACCGCAGGCATAAATAGCCGCCGTTCTCATAACAGCCCCCAAAAGAGCCGAAAAATCATCAGAGACGCCGTTTAAAATAGGAGTGATATAGTCGTCTATAAGGCTCTTCATAAACATAGTTCCGTTTACGTTTGCAAGGGCACTTATCAAAATAAGGATAATTACAAGTATACACTGTACCTTAAAGCCCGAAAAAATGTACTTTAAAAGTCTTGTGAAAATTTTGCCGGGGTTCTTTGCCCTTTTTCTTTTTTCATTCATTTCAGCCATTACTCATCATCCTCCCCTTTAAGCTGTGACTCGTAAACCTCTCTGTAAATGCCGTTTGTCCTGAGAAGCTCCTCGTGGGTTCCGAAGCCGTTTACCTCTCCGCCCTCAAGAACCAAAATTCTGTCTGCGTCCTGAACGGAGGTAATTCTCTGGGCGATTATGAGCTTTGTTGTGTCGGGAATCTGCTCCCTGAAAGCTTTTCTTATCATAGCGTCGGTCTTGGTGTCAACCGCCGAGGTGGAGTCGTCCAAAATAAGAATTTTAGGCTTCATAAGCAGGGCTCTGGCGATACAAAGTCTCTGCTTCTGGCCGCCGGAAACATTGCTGCCCCCCTGTTCTATCCATGTATCGTAGCCGTCGGGCATAGCCGAAACAAACTCGTCCGCCTGTGCATATTCACAGGCCCTCTTTATTTCCTCGTCCGTTGCGTCCTTGTTTCCCCAGCGGAGATTGTCCTTAACCGTTCCCGAGAAAAGTACGTTTTTCTGTAAAACCATAGCCACCTTGCTTCTCAGGGCGTCAAGTTCATAATTTTTAACATTGAGACCGCCGACAGAAACCTCTCCCTCTGTAGCATCGTAAAGCCTGGGTATAAGCTGCACAAGGGTGGATTTTGAAGAACCGGTACCGCCTATAATTCCTATGGTTTCCCCTGATTTTATGCTTATATTTATATTTGTAAGGCAGTTGTTTCCACCCTTTTTGTAGGCAAAGCTTACGTCCTTAAATTCTATTGAGCCGTCCTTAACCTCCTTAACGCTGTCAAGAGGCGCCGCAAGGTCTGTCCTTTCGTTTATAACCTCTGCAATACGCTCCCCCGAGGCCTTCGACATAGCCACCATAGTAAACACCATTGAAATCATCATAAGGCTTGTAAGAATATTCATTGTGTAGGTAAAAAGGCTCATAAGCTGACCCGTTGTAAGAGTGTCGGAAACAATCATTTTAGCCCCTACCCAGGAAACAAGGAGGATACAGGTGTAAACCGCAAACTGCATAACGGGCATATTTGCAACAATAAGATTTTCCGCCTTAACAGACATATTGTATACATTTTCGGCCGCAATATTAAACTTCTTTGTTTCATATTCCTCTCTTACATAGGCCTTAACTGTTCTTATACCGCTTATGTTTTCCTGAGTACTTGCGTTTAAATCGTCATATCTCTTAAACATCTGTTTAAAATAAACGTGGGCTCTTGTCATTATAAAATAGAGAACACAGGCCAAAAATATTATGGCTGCAAGATATATAAGGGAAATCGTGGGCTTAATTATAATCGTCATTATAAAGGCGCATACAAGCATAAGCGGTGCCCTGACACAGATTCTTATAATCATCTGATATGAATTTTGAACGTTTGTAACGTCGGTGGTAAGCCTTGTTATAAGGCCCGAGGTTGAATATTTGTCCAAATTGGAGAAAGAATAATGCTGAATGTTGTTAAACATTGCCTTTCTCAAATTTTTTGCAAAGCCCGTAGAGGCTATAGCCGCAAAATGCCCCGACATAGCACCCCCGATAAGACTCAAAACCGCTGCAGCAATCATAACCGAGCCTATTATAACAACCATTTTTAAGTTTCCTGCGCTGACCCCCATATCTACGATTTTAGACATCAAAAAGGGAATCAAAATCTCCATAAAAACCTCTAAAGCCACAAGGGCAGGTGCAAGAAGAGTATATTTTTTATATTCCTTAATTTCCGCCATTAATGTTTTTAACATAATTTAATCTCCCAACCTCTCTTTCCGTAAAATACCTTTACTGTTTAAGTTTTGAGCCATTCTCAATAAATACTCGTATACCGCTTCGATTTCCTCCTCGGAAAAACCCGAACAAAGTGTTTCTCCCATGTCCGTAAGTGTGCCGTCAACCCTTTCCAAGCACTTAAATCCGTTTTGTGTCAGCTTAATCTGTTTATATCTCCTGTCCTTTTTGCTTTCGCAAAAGCAAATAAAGCCTTTGGCCTCAAGCCTTTTGAGTATTCCGGTTATTGTCGGTCTTGAAAGACCGAACTGACGTTCCAGATCTATAGGATTAATCTCGTCACTTGTATGTGTTTTTAAAAAAAACATAGTCATAGACTGGGAAACCGTTATATTTTCCTCGGCTATTTTATTGTTCAGGTTTTTTTCAAACAGCAAATGAATATTTTTAATTGCTATAGATATTTTATGCTTTGTTTCCAAGGAATTAAAGAAATCGGCATTAAACCGCTCCAATCCGACACCCCTCTCTTTAAATACGTAGCAAGCTAATTATAATATACCTCTCCCCCTTTGTCAATACCCCTTTTCTCTCTTTCATGTTCTTTAATCTTTTATTTTATGCCTTTTTCTTTGGCCCACCCGCTTATTTTTCTGTATATCGGCAGGTCTAAGCCGTATTTTTCCCCGAGAGAAACAACCCTGTGTATAAGACCCTCTGTTTCCGAGGCGTGACCCTTTAAAACGTCCCTGTGGAGGGAGGTGGTTGAGTCGTTGGGCATACTGCTGCCTATGTTAAGGTTTTTCTCCGCAAGGCCGTCCCCTAAGTCTATGCCCATAGCCCTGCCTAAATCTCTTATTTCATTTGTAAGCTGCATATAGGTATCCCTTACAGCCCCCTCTTTTTTCCTTATGTCTCCCACTCTTGCGTCATAATAGACAAGAGCCGCCCCCATAGGGGAAATAAGACTGAATTTAAGAAGAGCAACCTTTTCTATTTCAGGCTCAAAATAGGTTTCAACCCCGGCTTCCTTAAGCTCTTTTTTAATTTGGCAAACCTTTTTCTCGTTTGTCTTTTCCTGACCCTTTCTGTAGCCGAAATTTATCCTGAATATAAGGTTTTCAGAGGGCAGGCTTATAACCCCGGCTTCCTTAATAAAGCTGTAGATGTAAATGCAGCCGTCAAGAACCGTTACCTCCGGCAAACTCTCCTGTAAGACAGCTCCTGTTCCGAAAACATTCAGAATGGGAATAACCACGGTTTCAGAGCCGCAGGCACGCTTTAAAAGGGGCAAAATACTCTCAAGGGAATAATATTTAACGCATACAAAGACAACGTCCGGCCTGCCGTTATAGTCCTCCGCCGTGGATACTCCCGTTTTAACCGTAAAGCTGTCCCTTGCTCTTTCTATTGTAATGCCTTTCTCCTTTATGGCCTCAAGGTGTTTTCCTCTCGCTATAAACGTAACATCATTTCCGCTTTTAGCAAGATAAGCCCCTATACAGCCGCCTGTTCCTCCTGCACCAATAATCAAATATTTCATAAACCTATTTCCTCCTGTTGTTATAAAGTATTGTAAGCTTTAAAAAGGCGTCTGCCTTATAACGGAAATTATAAGGGAAAGACGCCGATATATTTAAATATTAATAATTCTTCTTAGGCTGAATAATATCAAGTCTGCTCGTTCTTGCAAAGGGATTGGCCTGAGGCTCTCTTGAAGAGGCTGTTTCCTGCCGAGCCGCTTCCTCCTCCAATTTCTTAAAGGGGTTTGTATAGTCCTTCTTTATGCCCGATGAAGGCTGGGGACGGTATCTCATATTGTTCACGGGATTTGCCGGAACGGGAGAAGCCGCTCTTTGACTTTCGTCAACAAGCCCCGTAGCCACAACAGTAACATTTATCTCCTCCGATTTTTCCTCCGACAGCTTAGACGTACCGAAAATAACCTCGGCCTCGCTGTCCAAAAGCTCGCTTATGGAATCCACCGCATTGGCAACCTCAACCATAGGAATATCGCCGGAATAGCTTATATTTATAAGAACGCTCTTAGCCCCGTCAATAGAGGTTTCAAGCAGAGGACTCTCAATGGCAAACTTAGCTGCGTCCATAACATTATCCGCCGTGCCTACACCCATATGGGCAAAGCCCCTGTTCTCCGTCATAACCGTTCTTACGTCCGCAAAGTCAAGGTTAATCTCTCCCGGCCTTGCAATAAGGTCTGAAATTCCCACTACGCCCTGAACAAGAACGCTGTCCGCCAACTTAAAGGCGTCCTTAACGCTTGTGTTCTTGTCGGCGGCTTCAATGAGCTTCTGATTGGGAATAACAATAAGTGTATCAACGTTGTTCTTAAGCTTTTCGATTCCCTCAACGGCAAACTTCATACGCTTCCTGCCCTCAAAAAGGAAAGGCTTTGTAACAACACCTACGGTTAAGACCCCTAACTCCTTGGCTATTGAAGCCACAATGGGTGCTGCTCCCGTGCCTGTGCCTCCGCCCATACCTGCGGTAATAAAGGCCATATCCACATCGGCCATAGCGGCGTAAATTTCGTCCTTTGTTTCCTTTGCCGCTTCTGCTCCTATTTCGGGGCGGCCGCCTGCCCCTAAGCCCCTCGTACTCTTAAGGCCTATGGCAATTTTCGCCGGAGCCTTGTTGTCGTCTAAAGCCTGCATATCAGTATTTACGGCGACATACTCAATCCTGTCTGCGCCGATTTCGATCATCCTGCTGACGGCGTTTCCCCCTGCGCCGCCTACACCGAAAACTACAATTCTTGCTTTTTTGTTTTGATCCATATCATTTATAACGTCTATCAATGGTTTTCCCTCCAATATAATATTTTCTCTTTGGCATTAAGCATTAAACTAATTATACACCATTTCAAATAATATTTCCATAGTAAAATTAAAAAAATTTCAATTAAAATCAAATTTTTTTACAAAACCTACGTCAAAAGCTTAAAGCTTGGGTTATTGTTGATGTCGGAAATATCCAAAGTTCCCGCTTCTTCGGGGTCAAGCTGTTTTAAAATCTCGTTAAGAGTAGCCACCTTCGTATAGGCGTCGTCTATATTGCCGAATATAACGTCTATATTTTTTACATAGAGATGTATATCGTCAGGGTCGGAAACGTCAAGCTTAACGGTTATGTCGGATAAATCATAGGCATCTATAAGTTTTGAAATTTGGACGACATATGAAAGAGAATAGCCGTTTGTCACCGTCAAAATCTCCCCTAAGGAAAAGCCGTCAAATTTAAGCCCCAAAACCACAGGGTGCTGAGCCTCCATATCCGCTTTAACGTCAATAACTCTTCCGTCAATATCTATATATAAATAGCTGCCCATATAGGGAACATATCCCCTGACCCGTCTTTCCTCTATATTAATAACAACCGTAGAGGGCAGCTTCTTCGTAATTTTAACCGATTTTATGTAATTGCTTGCCGTAAGCTTATTTTTAACCGCCCCTGGGTTAAATATGAAAATATTTTGGCCTATGCCGTCAATTTCCCCCAGCTCAAAAATGTCGTCATTTGAAAGCTGAGAATTACCCACAACCTGTATCTCCTGAATTTCAAAAACGGGACTTACAAGAGCGGCAGCCGCCAAAATAATAAAAGCGGATATTAAAATTATAATTATAAATTTCTGTTTAAAACTCATTTACCATACCTTCGTTCGGCCTTAAAAATTTTTTCTACGTTATATTTTAAAATAAAATCGACTAAATGTCCATAGTTTTAATAAAATTTTCACCAAAAGTTTTATAAATAAAAAACAGGGGCGGAATATCAAAGGTGTTCCGTCCCCCTTTTAAATTATTTCATTACTTCATTATTGCCTTTATTGCCGAATCTTTACAAGCCTTACGGTTACCCTCTGCTGACCGCTTAAGGTGCAGGTGAAGAGAGTCAAGTCCCAGTCGTCCCCCTCCTGCTTTTCCTCCATTCCTGAAATATCCGTGCCGTCAAGCTGCAAAATTGCCGAAACCAGATAGCTGAAAACATTTCCGTCACCGTCGGTAAAATTGACTCTGTCTCCGGTTTGAAGATTCTTAAGCCCTCCGAAGTGGGAGCTGTAGTTGTGTCCGCAGATTATCATATCGTCCTTATAAGCGGAGCCGCCGTATCGGCAGGGTGCGCTCCTAAGCCCCTCCATATTGAAATCTCCCCTGACAGGCAGCTCCAGCCCCAAACCGGGAACCTCAAGCATACCTATATACCTTTCCCCCTCAATCTCAATCTCAAGCATCTCCATCTCAGGATAGCGCACATACAGGGGTGTTTCGTCCGCCGTAAAATTATCAAGAGAATTTTCAGAGGCTTTAACAAGCTTAACCTTAAGAGCCTCGGCCTCCACTGCCGCCGCCTTTTCCGCTCTCAAACCGTCCCAAATATTATAGCCCGTCAGCAGAAAGGCTCCTAAAATCATCAAAAGCCCTGCGGCAATCAAAAATCCGCCCTTTTTCTTCATCAGCTCATTCTCCTTCTGCCTATGCCCAAAATAAGACACAGCATACCTAAGCAGGAAAGTATGGGAACGGGATACCAAAGCTGACCCGTCTGAGGAAGTGCGGCTGCTCCCTCAGAGGCTCCGTTTTCCGCAGACCCCTGAGCGTTCTCGCCCTCCGAATTTATTCCAACGGAGGAATTGTCCCCCTCGCTTCCGAATGACGAAGCAGAGCTGTTTCCTAACTCACCGCCCGAAATTACATTTCCGAATTCGTCCGTAACGATTTCCGAGCCGCCGTCGCTTCTTCTGTTATCTCCGCCCTCATCGCCGTCCTCAGGCTCTTCACCGGGTTCGCCGCTGTTTCGCTTGTTTGTTGTTTCCTCAATTTCTTCCTCCGTAACCTCTTCGCCCTCGGTTTCCTTTTCGGATTTCCCCTCTGTGGTGGTTTCCGCAGGCGCTTCTGTCGTTGCCTCCGTAGTATTTACAACAACGCTTCCGCCGCCCCCTGAGGGCGGAGCCTTAGTGGTGGTTTCAACAGGTCTTTCCGTTGTGGTCTCCGTAGGTGCTTCCGTTGTGGTCTCCGTAGTGGTAACAGTGGGTGTATCCCCTCCGGGAGTGTCGCCATCCTCAGTATTCAAAAGTATAAAAACAGTGCCGTCTTTCTCTATATTAACCGAATAGCCCGAGGGTATCTCCTTTTCCGCAACCTGCCAGCTATAGCTTGCGTCCAAATCCGTCCAAGTATAGCGCCAACTGCAATAACTGTTTAAAATCTGTTCGTCATAAACCTCCCCATCGCATAAAAGCTGTACGGTAATGCTGCTCTCGCTTGAGCCGCTCCAAACCTTAAGGGCGGAAACAGACAGGGTTTCTTCCAAAACGCTTGCTGTTTCATACTTCCCCGTAACCTCATACTCCGTCTCATCATAAACAGGCAGCAAAACCGGCAGAGCCGTATATATATAATCGCTGTCGGTATAAACCTCCCCCAAAATAAGGTAATATCCCCTTTCAAGGTCTGAGAAAGAAACGCTGCCGTCGCTGCCCGTCACAGCCGAAGCCGCCGCTTCTATATTGTCTCTCTCAATATAGGCCGCTAAGGTCTCCGCTGTGTCGCTGCCCTCGTAATCAACAGAATAGCCTGAAAAAGCCTCGGAAACAACCAAGCCCCCGGAGCTGCTTATTGAGCCGATTTTGTAAAGCCTGAACGTTGCCCCCGCCTTAACATAATTAAGCCTGATAACCCCCTGACCTCCGAAAGTCAAAGCCGTCAAAAACCAAACCGCCAAAAAAACCGTAATTAAACCGCCGAAAAACCGTTTTCTCATAAAAAACACCGCCTAAAAAATTTTTATAGGCTCCCCTTTTAAGGGGAGCTGTCACACCGTAGGTGTGACTGAGAGGTCCCCCTCGCCGACCAACATTCCTACGCTTTCCCAAACAACTCTTACCTCTTCCCCTTCTTTTTCCCTGTTTTCACCATCATAACAACAAACAGCAAAAGCAATATGGGAACCGCCACCATAGGCGCCACCACAATCGGCTCCAGCTTCGTAGCGTCGGCGGAAACGTTGACGTTTGTCCCCTCCGCCAAATTTTCGATTCTGTGACCCCTTATCATAAGCCTGTGGGAATTTACTCCATAGGGTGTACAAGTGACAAGGGTCACCAAATCCTCGCCCTTGCCGAAAGCCAGGCCGCTTATGTCGTTGGGTTTAACTATGCTTATAAGGTCAACCTCATAGGTTATCTTTTCGTCCAAAAAATTTATGACAAACACGTCCCCCTCAACAAGCTTGTCCAAATCCGTAAAAAGCCTGGCCGAGGGCAGACCCCTGTGGCCTGACAAAACAGCGTGTGTGTTTTCTCCCCCTACGGGCAAAGACGACCCCGGCATATGCCCCACAGCCACCTGTAAAACCGCATCGCTGACCCCGTGATAAACAGGCAGCTCCACATTTATTTTGTCAATGTCGATATAGCCCATTATCCCCGAGCCGGAAACGTCAAGCAGGCTGTAATACTCCGCAAGCTCCTCCTTCGTAGGGTGCCATCTTTTTGAATTGCCGAAAAGCCTTTCGTTATACTCCCTGGCCGCCTGTAAAATCCTCTCATATTCCTCACCGCTTAAATTCTCAACCGCCTCCACATATGAAGCAATGGCTCTCGACTGGTGAAAGGAATTCCAGTAATCACTGACCGTAGGATATAAAAGCAAGCAAAGCCCGGCCAGCAAAATCAAAAACAAAAATATACTAACCTTGTCCTTTTTCATCTCAACGCTCCTCCTGTCGGCCGCTCTTGCACAGCCCCTCTCTTCATTTACTGAGGGAGGCTCTGCAAAAGTCCCCCGCTTAAGCTGCCCTGCGGGGGAAATTTGTTTATTCGGAGTGTTTTAAATCAAAAATTGTCTTTTATTTATTAAGCGTTTCTCATTCTTCTCTTAACGATAAGGAGAATACCTGCACATACAACAAGGATTCCGCCTAAGGTATAGAAAATCTTCGTACCCATACCGCCGGTTGAGGGAAGTGTAGCACCTGAGTTATTCTCTACTGTTAAATCAACTGTGCCATTGCTTGTGTCGCCATTTTCAGCATCTCCGTCATCAACTGAAATTGTCAGTGCTGTTAAGGCATCACTTGCTTTTCCCGACCAACTCTGTCCATTGTCTGTTGTGGCTGCAATTACAAGCTTAATGGGGTCGTCAAGGAGGTTATAGCCTGTAGGTGCCTTTGTCTCTTCGAGGTAGTATGCGCCATCGTCAAGGCCGATAACGGAGAAGTTACCGCTGTCATCCGAAGTCAATGTGCTTGCCGCATTTTCATTGGTTGTCCAACCGGTTACCTTGTTGTTTGAATCAACCTGAACATAATATTTAGTGGCAGTTTCATTGCCCTCGCCATCGGTTGAGGTTACAGTCTTATAAAGAACAAATTCTGCTCCCTCAAGGGTTACAGTACTGTCTTCACCGTCAACCTTTGTTACGTCAAGTTCGTATGTAAAAACGATAACTATGTCTTCGGGAGTTGTGCCTGTGTCACTGCTTCCGCCCTCGTTGGGGTTATTGGAGTATTCAAGGGTTACCTTGTTGGTATTTCCGTCAAGACCGATTGCAACATTTGAGTTCAGTGTAGCCGTATAGTATACATAAATCTTACTGCTGCTTGTAACCGAAATACTATTGCCTTCTGAGTCTGTCAGAGATAAAATATCAGTAAATTGAACCTCAAATGTGCAGTCGCCAGTAAGGTCAGCAGTTTTTACACTGTAGTTTGAGGAAGCAACCGTTGTTTCTGTTGTGCCTGTAACAACCTTAACAACTACATCATCATTAAATGTAAGACCTGTTGACAATGTATCGTGGAAAATATATTTATATGTTTCGTAGTCACTTAAATTTTCGGGAAGCGAACCGATAAGTTCAAAGGGAACTTCGTCGCCTATGTCATAGTCTGCAACATCATTGTAGCCTGTGCCGTAGTCAGTGCCAGTATAATCTTCTTCATAAACTTTCTTGGTTACAGAAGGAACATCAGACTTAGGCTCTACTTCGGCATCACCTGTAACCTCAAGAATAAATCTTGTGTAAGCACCGTCACTTGTTACAGTTGTATTCTTAACAAGATAGTAGCCGGGGTCTGTAACAGTAATTGTGTAGTTGGAATCTTCTGTACTGTATGAACTTGTTGCCGCAGCCGTCGATAAATATAAGCTTACAACATCTGCAAATTTCTGTACTACTTCACTGTCATCACTGCAACTTGCTAAAACCTCAGCAACACCGGCAGCATCTTTACAGTCGGCAAAAGGTGTTGTCTCGCTTATAGTTATAGCATTTATAGCCTGAATTAATGTCTTGGCATCATCTCCGGAACCAACTGTGCTTTCATCATCAACTCCGCTGCCCCATACAATATTCGACAAGATGTAGGGGTCAGAATTTGTACCTGAACCGGATAAATCACCGTCAAAAATCTGATATGCCGAATATACATAACCCGAAGTTTCGTTCTTGATTGTTATTGTGTAGCTTTCTTCACCATCTGCAAGGGCTGTTACGGAGATGCTCATTGTGAGAGCCATAACTGCTGCGAGGAGGAGGCTTAAAATTTTCGTTATTTTTTTCATATTTATCTGTCCTTTCTTAAAGATTTTTTTGTGGAGGTTGATAAGGCTTAGGGTCTCCGCCCGTAAGCTATCCTTTTTACCCCCCCACTTTGATTTTTAATGTTTCCCATAGTGGTTGGCGGCTCTCTGTGTCGGTTACAACGCAGGGTTGTTGCAAAGGGGGCGGCCTCTCCACCGCCGTGGTATACATATTGTATTATGTACCACTAATTTAATTGGTACTGCCGCAGTTTTGTTCGCCTTATGACGGCGGTTCCCCTTCCCCTTAGCGAAAGGGAGGCTTAGCTGCCTTCTGTGTCGGCTTGCCCGTGGAGCTTTACGCTTTTCCGCTTTCCGCTTTCCACTTTTTCCTTTTTCCTCTTTTTTTCAAAATTTCCCTATTCCTCTTTTTTCAAACATCACTCCTTTCAAGGGGATTATGTGATAAGAGTGGCGAGAGCTTAAAGCCGTTCTTCAAATCTCCTGTTACTTTTTTATAACACAGTCTGAGCGTCGCCGCCGTCTCCTCCGTTCGTTTGCTTTGGCATAAACACCAAAGCAAGACTCCACTTCGGAACGGCTCCTCTTTCGGCAAAAGCCGTTTTTGGCTTTTGCCGAGTATGCCTACGGCACCACTTAGTAAGCTTAAGCTTGCCGCCTTAGGGGCTGTCGCTCAAACCTTTCCTGCGTTTATATAGAAGCAGGATTGCCGCAAGGCTTGTCAGCGTTCCTGCTAAAATATACTTAGTTCGGCCTTCTCCGCCGCTTGAGGGCAGGATTATTTCTGCTTCCTTTACCTTATTGGTTATTGCCACTGAGCCAACGGTGACGGCCATTTTACTGCTGTGGGCACTGCTTACGTCTATTACAACAGCGGTTATTATTTTATTGCCGTCCTCATCGGTTTCGTAGGTCAGGTCTGAATATGAGGCCGTACTCGTGGTTGATTCACCTGTGGACTTGTCATAGAAAGTAATAATTACCTTTGAGTTGTCATCGGGGTCAAGCTCAAAGCCCGTTACAATTTCGTTTAGCTCCATAGTATAGGTATAAGTGGTGGTATAGCCATCGGAGGGGTCAATTTCTTCTATATAATAGCTGTGATAGCCTATTACATTTCCCTCCTCGTCATAGATATAAAGGGGCAGACTGCTTATTGTCTTTTCCCAGTCATCATCGGCGTCTATGGTATAGGTTCCAACGTAAACACCGCTGTCTTCGGTTAGGTATTGATATTGGTAAGAGAAATCCACGCTGAACAAATATGCCTGAGAGCCGCTGTTCTTTTGAATTATCCACTCTCCCGCTTCATCGGTCATTATGGTAAATACTATAACACCGGTCGTCGTTTTGGCGGTTGTTGCGGTAGCCCCCGTTACAACGGTTGGGTCGTTGGTTATGTTATATTCCACGGCGGAGCCTTCGAGGGTATCGTTGCTTGTCCATACTATTGAATCAGAATCATCTTCATAATAAAAGCTATACACCGTTCCCGACGGAGAGGTTAACTTAAAGCCTATGCCGTCGCCGATGGTTCCGGAATAATTTGCGGTTACAAGACTTAATATGCCCTTTGTGGCCGGAGAATCGACAACTATCTTCGCACTGCTGTCGAATTTCAGATAATAGCTATAGGAGGTTCCGTTATATGTAACCTCACCTACAGTACTGCTTGAGTTCTGAACACCATCCGAACTGCTGTTTAGAGTGAATATTCCGGTCTCTTTACCGTCGGGCAGGGTTGTTTTTTCCTCATAGCCCGAAGTGTCCCATGAATAGGAGGTGCCTGCGGTGTAGGAGTCGGCGTAATCGCTGTAGACGTGAACCTTGGCATAGAGATTTACGGTTATACTGTCGAGAAAGCTTTCATCGTCCTCCGACAGGTCATTTCCGTCGGAATCCTGCCAGAGCTTGCTGACGGTTACGTGGGTGGCGGTGGGGCTGTCGTCGTTCAGCTGATTTATAATGCCCATTGTGCCCGAGAAAATACCAACTGCACCGTCGGTGGTTACGTTTTTATACTGTGTTATGTACTGACCGTCCTCATCTATTTCAACAACGTAATAGGTATAATAGCCCAAAATTTCTCCGTCATCGTCTACATAGGTAAGGGGCGGATTTACGGCCGACCATGACCAGCTGTTTGAATAGCTCAGCGTAATAGCCTCGGAATAAACAAGCTCGCCGTATTCACTGTAGGGGGTATAGTCTATAACCTCTGCGTTTGCGTAGTCATCGGGAATATAGCCTATATAGTAGAGCTGATATTCCGTTGAGTTAATTCTGGTTATGGTGTGGGTTCCGGCCGAAACTCTGGTGGTTACCAGATAGACGACATTCCCCTCTGTGTCAACCTCTCCTGTGTCGGTGGCCTCCTTTGTTACCCCGTCAAGGACAACGCCCACGGTTCGGCCGTAAAGCCCGCTAAAATCCTTTTGGTCTGTAAGTACGAGATAGAGAATACCGTCCTCGGGAGCTGTAAAGGTAATTTCAGCCGTACTTCCCATCTTAAGGAACTGGCTTATGGATTCTCCGTTGTAGGTGACCGTTCCGTATGAGCCGCTTGCCGCCGCTCCGAGGGAGCCTGAAATTGTGTAGAAGCTTGAGGTTTTGCCGCTGTTGAAGCTGTGGAGGTAACCCGAAGAGCTGCCGCTTGAAGAGCTTATGTCCTGCTCTGTAAATTTCATATAGAACAGGTAACAGATGTTTTGCTTTGTAAGGGTATATTCCGTTCCCCCCTCAAGAGGTTCATAAACCTGATTGTTTATGGCCGGATAATATTCTCCGTTTATTTTTATGCCGTTTTTTACCTTGCTTCCTGCGACATTGCCGTCCTCGTCATGGGTATAATCCCCGGCACCGCCCGCCGCATTAAATACAAGCAGCAGGTAGCCGTCATTATCGGGTGTAAAGGTTATGGTTGTGGACGATTCTATTTTAAGACAAACGTGGAGAATTTCGTCAGAGTCAATCTCGCCGTCTCCGTCCACATCCCAAATACAGGTGCCGTGGACGCTTTCATCGCCGGAGTCATAGGACAGATTTCCGCTTATCTCAAAGAAATCGTCATTTATGTTAAAGGACGTAATATTATTGTCGCTGTCAAGCTCGTAATCATCATCGGCGGAGAAATTGTGGGTGTACACATTGCCTATGGTGGTTGTTTCCGTTTCCGCCTCGGTGGTGGTTTCGGTGGTTTCTTCGGTTGTGGTTTCCTCCGCTTCGTAATCTGATGACAAAGAAACCGTAAACGAACTTTCATTACCCGAAGAAACATCAACATATACAAATATGTTTCTGTCAGTACCGCCCATATTAAGAGTATATGTGCATTTATTATCGCTCCAGTCCGATGAATTAGGCGAAATCGCTGCCAGTAAGCCGTCAGATGCCGATGATGTATACTCACTGTCCATATCATAGATATATATTGTATTATACTGCTGGAGCCAATAACTGCTGCTCGTATCAGAAATTGTAATATCCACTGTTGCACCGTCACTGCTTTCAACGGTTATGCTGTCATTACCCCATTCTGTATAAGTTATACCTGCATATGTGCTATAGCTATAGCTGTTTCCGTAATACACCGAAAGCGTGTTTACAGACGAGGAGTCGGACGGCTCGTCCTGATAGGTTCCGGTTGAGGTGTCGGGGCTGTAGCCTACCGTGCCGTCTATGGCGGTATATATTCTGTAGAGATAGAAGCTTATGCTGCCGTCGGTTTTATCATACTCGTTCCCCTCGGAGTCTATCCATGTTTTAATTACGGAAAGGTTTGTCTTTTCGGAATAGTAATCCGCCGAGTGTGAGTTTGTTATATATTCGGTATGGGAGGTAATAATATTGTCAACATTCGACATAGAAGAAGAATCATAGCCCTTTATGCTGCTTACGGTGGCTGCTACGCTTTCGCCGAAGTAGAAATAATGTTTGGTGCTGTCAAGCTTATAGTCCGTGGGAGCTTCGGACTCCACGAAATAACACATTGTGTTGGTAGCTATGTAATAATAGGAGCCGTCTGACAGGGTTATTCTGTAGTAGCTTCCCGAAAGGGTTTCTCCGTCCTGCGTAATTTCGTCAGTCTCGGAAACAGAGGTAAGAATACCGCTTATACCCGTGTAGCCCGTACTGCCCGTGGTAAAGCTGTCTATATATTCAAAGGAACTGCTTGTTGAATTATAGACATACAGGTCAAAGACTGCGTCTGAAAGAGCAAGGGAGAAGTTGTTCTTGTCAACCTTATAAATTGTGTAGCTTGCACCGCCGTTTGCGGAAGCGCTTGTGGAGCTTTCACTAACGGTAGTGGAAGAATTATCCGCATAATCGGTTGAAATTGTATAGTCATCGGTTTTAAGAGTGGCCGTGTTTGTGGCCAGTGCCCTATTGTCCACCCAAGAAACACTGTCATCGTTTATAACGCTTATAAGATAGCTGTATTCAAACACAAGAGCAACACCGTTGGGAACGATAAGGGTTATTGTGTTCGCTCTGGTGCCGTCTCCGTTATCACTGTACCAGAGATAGTTGCCATTTTCGTCCTTAGCCCAATCTTCATTATAGCTCCAGCTGTATTCAGATGTGCTGAGCTGAGTTCCGGCCACAAGGTTTCCGTCGTTGTCAAGCATAACTGAGCCGTCGTCGTTTGTCTTGGCATAGTAAAGCTTAATGGAGGAAAGAACCAGGCTTGCGCTTCTTGCAACTCCGTAAGACGGAGATGTGCTGTATTCAAGCACGTCCACTATTGCAAGGTCGGAATATTCCTCGCCTACATATTCTCCGTCATCGTCCGTTTCGGGGTAGCCCGTTGTGTAGGTTATGGCTTCGGGGTTAATATCGAGGGTATATTCCAAAATGTTGTTGTCCTCGTCGAAATAGTCGTCTTTCGTTAAGGCATCGGTTGTATCGTCCTCCACTGTTTCAGTATAGGTAACCGTTATGGTTTGGCCGTTGCTTGTTCCGTAGTCTGAACCGTCTGCTGTAACCGTTGCCGTGTTTGTAAGAGCGGCGGCTATGCTTTCGCCCTCCTCTGCGTCCGTTGTGTCTACGGTGTATTTACAGGTGTATTTTATATAGACGGTGTAGTCCTCTGTTTTGTCCTCTCTGCTGTCGGTTATATATACGCTTACAGTCTGAGAAGAGGAAGTTGTATCGCTGTCTGTTGTATCATCGTCTGCAGTGCCGTCATCTGCAGTATCATCATCGGTACTGCCGTCCGTTGTGCCGTTGTCGGTTTCCGTTGTTGTTTCCGTTGATGCTTCAACGCTGTAGCTTACGCTTACGTCTGTGTCGCTTAAACAGGTGTAAACCGTACTTTCCTCGGTAAGCTCGGTATAGTTGTAGTTATTGTAGTTTGAAACGTAAATGTTTGTAAGCTCTACCCCGTCGGGGAGAACGTCCGTAACGGTGTAATTGGTGTAGTCTCCGCTTAAAATAACCTTAACAACCCATTCAACGGTGTATTCCGTCTCATCTGTGGAAAAGCTTATGTTTCCCGTGTCCAAATTACTGTAGTTGTTTATGCCGTATTTAACAACATTGTTGGCATAGGTGTAGGTAGCCGTATCATAAGCGCTTGAATCGTAATATATGGTGTTTGTAAAGGTTCTGCTGTCGGAAACGTCTGAGATTTCAGCCGTTGTGGAATAGCTTACAGTCACCTTGTTTCCGCTGTAGGAGACAGAGCCGTCGTCATTTGTTTGATAAGCCGCCGTTGTAGATTCCGTTGTGGATTCCGTTGTAGATTCTGTCGTGGATTCCGTTGTAGATTCTGTCGTGGATTCCGTAGTGGATTCTGTTGTAGTCTCCGCTGTAGTGGTTTCGGCTGTGGTGGTTTCCGCAGTTGTCTCGGCTGTGGTAGATTCTGTTGTGGATTCCGTAGTGGTGGTTGAATCGGTTTCGTCCTCCTCCTCATCGGAAACAACCGCCGCCTGTGAAAGAACGGCCTCAAGAACAGTCAGTGCGGCGGAAGCCTCGCTGTCGGAGGTTATTCCGCTTACTTCGCTTACGGCGCTTACCGCCGCCGCAGCAACATTGGTTTCTTCTTTCTCCTCCGAATAGGCAATATTGTTTGCTATAGTAAACTTAAACATATAATACTGCCCGTCCTCCGAAAGCTCGGAGGCTGAAACCCAATTGTAGTCGTCATGATACCAAATTCCGCCGGTGCCTGTGCTGAAATAAATATCTTTTATGTTATCCTCGCCGAAAGCATCCTTAAGAGCCTGTATAATTTCCAGAGCCTGAGCGTAGGTTATATACTGGTTTGTGCTGTCAAGCATATCTATAAAGGTGTTTCCCGCAGGGATTCCGCTTTCGGGGATTATAAATGAGGTCGTCCAGTTAAGGGTGTAGGTTCCGTCCCCGTTGTCGTCATAGGAGACAAATTCCTTGTCAAAAATATTGCCTGTGCTTGTTCCGCTTACGGTTACGCTTCCGTCCGCCGAATATTCAGTCTTTCCGTCGCTTGGGGTAGCTGTGGCCGTGTTGGTGTAGGTTGTGCTTTCAAACTGCTGCGTTACCGTCTGTGTATAGGTTATTGTATATTTAGTGTCGGCATTTGCCGTAAAGGTTATTCCCGATATATTTCCGTCATCATCATAAACTATAACATAGTCTGCGTCTGAGGGAGAAAGGGTTGTTGCGGTTTCGCCGTCATCGTCTGTGGTTTCGCTGTAGGTGCCTGCCGCCGAGTCTGCGCCGTCGCTTCTTGTTATTGCCGCCGCAAGGTCATCTTCCGTAAGAGAGGCAAACATAGAGTCTGTCAGTGTATAGCCCTCAAGAGAGGTTTCTCCGTCTCCTAAAGTGATTGTCCAGGTTATGGTGTCCTCCGAATAGGAACCGCTCTTTGAAATTATGGATGTTCCCCTGACGGTTACGGTTGAGGTGATTGTGTTGCTTAAAGTTACGTCAGCCGTTGAATCATAGGACTCTGCGGAAGCCGTGTTGCTTACATAATAGCTTGAGTCTATATCCGGGTCTACGTCATAGGTGTATTTTATAACATATTCGTTGTAGGTTGAATAATAGTCGTTTGACGACCAATCATAGGTTCCGTCCTCCGGTGCGTCAAGCCCCGGAAGAACGATTATAAGATTTCCGTCGTCATCATAGTAATAATATGCCGTGCCGCTGTATTCCGTATCGCTGCTGCCCTCTTCTATGTCCGTTCCTGCGGCAAGGGAGTCCTCGCCCCAGGTATAGAGACTGCCCTCTTTAAAGGCGCCTATGGTTCCCGATGTCACGGTTATGCTTACAAGGCCGTCCTCGTCAAGACCCGCCAAGCTGTTTGCGTTTGTAATAACGTCGGTTATGGTAATAGGGTCGCCGGTACCCTTTGATGTCAAAATCCTTATCTTATATGTAAGGGTTCCGTCGGAATTTCTCGTAACCGTCTTATATATAATAAGCTCCTGATTTACGGTTGTGATTATGTTGTCTCCCTCGGAATAGTCGATTTGGTCTGAGGGGATTGTTATGCTGTAGCCCTCTCCCTCTATAACTATACTTCCGTCCTCTTGGTAGTAATCCGTGCTTATAGTGGCTTCAATATCCATTACGCCGATTATGTCGCCGCCGTTAAGACCCGATATAAAGGAACCGTCGCCGTCAAATATCATTACAACGGTGTAATATGTATTTCCCTCCGAATCTGTTTGGGGAACAAAGTAATATTGAAAAGCGGAGTCTGTGGTTCCTTCCTTATATCCATAATGAACGGAATAGCTTCCGCTGCTGTCGCCGCCTGAGTAAACCAAATCATCGGTAAGAGTAATTCCCACAGGAAGGTCAAAGGTATAGTATAGTGCGGAGCTGTCGTTATAGGAGGAATTAAGGTTAGAGGATACGTTGTCATAGCCCGGAGCGGCAGAGACAGTATTTCCCTCGCTGTCCGTTGTCAAAAGAGAGGTTAAAAGGGACTGGGATATTGTAAAATCAATATGTATGTTAAGCTCGAACACATTTTTGTCGCTGTCATAGGTGCAGACATAGCCGCCGTCGGAACCGCTTCCGCTGAAAGTTATCGATTCCGTTGTGCTGTCGTCTGTAAGCAGGATCAGGTCATTTATAAGGGTTTCACCTATGGTAAGCTCTGTCTCCTGTTCTTCGGCTGTCAGGGTTATTTCCGCCCCCTCCTCCGGGGTCAGGGTTGCCGAAAGGCTTCCGCTGCCTGAGCCGCCGCTGCCTGATTCGGCTTCGCCCTCCTCTGAGGTTTCCTTTTCTTCGGAAGCATCTGAGGAGCCGCCGGCTTCGTCCGTTGTTTCCTCTAAGGCATAGTCAGAGGTTTCATCGGAGGATGAGCCGCCCGAAGCTTCGGTTTGCTCTTCGGTTGTTTCTTCTGTTATTTCTTCGGTGGTTTCTTCTATAATAAAGGAGTCGTCATCTTCGGGGGTGACGGAACCGCCTGAGGCAACGGATTCGTCATACAAGGCGATGGAACCGATTTCCGCCGTTATGGCCGGGAGAATAAGCATATAGGTTGTTACAAACACAACAATGGAACCGGCTGCTAAAAGCATACGGTGCCACAGTTTGAGACTTCTTCGTCTTTTAAAATATTTTTCCGTAGGCGGATTTTTCCTGCTCATCTCTTACCCCCCCCCTCACGTATTTTTGTATAAAAATTAAAAAGAACAAAAATTCCTTAATCTGATTTTAATTTTTTTCAAAGCATTTTTATTGCGTTTCTAATCTCAATTTAATATTATTATAAAACATTTTCATCACTATTTCAATAACAACTTGTACATAAATTAGTGCTTTTTCACAAAAACCATCACAAACAACTATTTTTTTTGACACATTATCCTCCATCGCCCGCCGCAGTCTCACAGAAATTTCCGTCAATTTAATATTAATGTTGTTTCATAATATTTTTTTAAATATTCCCGTAATATAAAAGTAATGCAGCCGAAATAATCTTTTTATGCAAAAATATGCAATAAATAAATATACCGAGTTTGTCCCGGTCAAAGTTAATATACCTATTGACTTTTATGTGTAATTTTGGTATTATGAACATAATAGAAAAGGAAAAAGGAGCCTTGCCGAGAGATTTTAAGTCTTTCTGCATATCCTTAAATAAAATGTTTAGAAGGAGTTATTCCAATGATTTCAGCAGGTGAATTCAGAAACGGCGTTACTATCGAATTAGACGGCATAGTTTATCAGGTTATCGAGTTTCAACACGTTAAGCCGGGAAAGGGCGCAGCCTTTGTTCGTACAAAGCTTAAAAACCTTATTAACGGCGGCGTAGTTGAGAGAACTTTCCGTCCTACGGAAAAAACGGGAAAGGCACACATCGACCGCAAGGAAATGCAGTATTTATACTCTGACGGAGATATGTATGTATTTATGGATATGGGATCCTACGATCAGCTTAATGTTTCCGCTTCCGACGTAGGTGACGGCCTTAAGTTTGTAAAGGAAAATGAAATGGTTAAAATCAACTCCTACAACGGAACCGTTATAGGAATCGAACCTCCCCTTATTGTGGAGCTTGAGGTTACAAAAACAGAACCGGGCTTCAAGGGCGACACGGCTACGGGAGCTTCAAAACCGGCTACGGTAGAGACAGGGGCTCAAGTAAACGTACCTCTTTTCATAAATCAGGGCGAAATTATAAAAATCGACACAAGAACAGGGGAATATACCGGAAGAGTTAATAAATAAAATCGCAATAGGGCAGAGGCTTTGGTTTTTTCTTGGAAGCCAAAGGGTCTGTCCTGTTTTTCTTATGCTCCATATGGGAATAAGCTTCGGGCTTTTTTCATAAAATTGTATTAACAGTTGGGAAAAGAGGAAAAAAATTTGAATTATTCTCTCGGAACAACCGAATATATGATAATTTTTCTCTGCTTTGCCGTTTTTTGCATTGTTTTTTCAAAATTTATGAAAAAGCTCTTTCTTATTGTTCTAAGAGGCGTCTTAGGCTTGGGAGCAATTTCTCTTCTCAATATTTTTTTGAGAGGAAGCGGCCTTGTTTTGGGGGTAAACCTTTTTAACGGAGCAATTATAGGGCTGTTGGGGCTGCCGGCTTTTATAGGCCTATACATAATAAAGCTGATTACACTATAAGGGACTTAACAGGGGACTGATGACAAATGAATATGACAGATGTTTTAACCTCTCTGTCTCAGGGCTTGGCCGAAAAGGGCTACAGCTTCATAAGGACAAAAAAAGACGAAAATCTTATATCCGAAGAAACCTCAGAGCTTTGCTTTTTTAAGCCCTCGGGAGCCGTTATAAACTATGTAATAGTTGTAAACGCCTTTAAAGAGCCGAATTATGAGGAAAGGCTTGGGCTTTTAAAGAAAAATATACTGAACAGGTTTAAATATAAGGCAAAAGCGGTCTTTTTGTGTATCGCCGTCGGAGATGAAAATACGGCGGAATTTTCTCTGAAAGAGGGCTTTGACCCTCAGGCGGAGGTTATAACTGTCCGCTGGGTACTTGATATAAAAAACGGCAATCTTATCTGCGGCAAAGACGCCCCCGACAAATTCGACGGCATAGAAAACATATTAAAAAACACCGAAAGCCCTAAGCCCAAAACAGTCTCCGGCATATTCAGGACGGAAAAGCACAGAAGCGCCGAATTTAAAAAAACAAGGCGTGTTATAGTCACCTACGGCCTTATAGCCTTAAACATACTTATGTTTATCATTTTAACTCTTGACGGAGGCAGCGAAAATACTGACACCCTTTTAAAATACGGTGCCATATATGCCCCCTATATAAAACAGGGGGAATATTACAGGCTTTTTTCCTATATGTTTCTTCACATAGGTATTCTCCATATTTTTTCAAATATGTTCGGCCTTTTTATTTTCGGAAGCCGCTGTGAAAAATATTATGGCTATATAAAATTCGGGGCTGTCTACTTTATTTCCGGCTTAGGCTGTTCCCTTTTAAGCTTCCTTTTTTCCGGGGACGCTGTTTCCGCAGGAGCTTCCGGGGCGGTTTTGGGAATAATGGGCTCCGCCCTTGCCTATACACTTATAAACAATATAAAAATGGACGGCTTAGACGCCTATGTCTATATAATTATATCTATGCTGAATATAGGCTTCGGCTTTGTTTATCCCGATGTGGATAACTGGGGGCATATAGGCGGCTTTGCAGCGGGCGTCCTTTTGGGAGCCGTAATCGGTTTGACAGACAAAAGAAGGTTTAAGAAAAATGCAGAAATTATATGATGAAATGCGAGAAAAAGCCGGGGAAGCCTTTCCCGGCAGGAAATTTATAGGCGGAGAGGGAAACCTTAAACCGAGACTTGTTCTTGTAGGGGAAGCCCCGGGAGGAGAAGAGGAAAAGCAGGGACGGCCTTTCGTAGGAAAGGCAGGCAAAAACCTAAGCGAATTTCTCGAAATTTTAGGGCTTCAAAGGGAAAGTATATACATCACCAATGTTGTAAAGCTGAGACCCGTAAAAATAAGCCCAAAAACCGGCAGGGCTTCAAACCGCCCTCCCAATAAAGCCGAGGTTGAATTTTTTACCCCCTATCTTTACAGGGAGCTTGAGATCTTAAGGCCTGAGTATGCGGTTACACTGGGCAATTTCGCCTTAAGAGCTGTTAAAAAAGACAAAAAGGCTGTTATGGGAGAGCTTCACGGCAGGAGCCTTGACCAAAGCGGCTTCACACTCTTCCCCCTCTATCACCCGGCCTCGATAATTTACAACAGGGCTCTTAAGGATACATATATAAAGGATATAGAAATTTTAAAGGAAATTTTACAGGAAAAGGGGTATTGATGTATGGAAAAAATTGTAAATAAATTAATGGAAAGCTATAACAAGTGCGGCGTTACTGCCAAAATAGACACAAACCTCCAGCCCAACAGGGCAATAATCGTAGACATTATAGGAACCCTTCAAAAGCTTGTTTTCCCCGGTTTTTTTGAACAGAAAAAGCTCAGACGTGACTCCGTAAAGTATTATATAGGGGAGCTTTTAGAGGAGGTTAAGTATAATCTGGAAAAGCAGATGAAAAGGGCTTTTATATGCACCGACGAAAAGGAAAGGGAGGACGAAGAGCTTGACAGGCTTGTGGACGAAATAAGCGGCAAATTTTTTGAGAAACTTCCCAAAATAAGAGACCTTTTGGAGCTTGACGTATACGCCGCCTACACAGGAGACCCGGCGGCCTACAGCCTGGACGAAATTATATATTCCTACCCCGGCCTCTATGCTATTATGGTGGCAAGAATCGCCCACGAGCTTTTTCTTTTGAACGTGCCCCTTATCCCCAGAATAATGACGGAGTATGCCCACAGCATAACCGGCATAGACATTCACCCCGGCGCCACAATAGGCAAACACTTCTTCATAGACCACGGCACGGGCATAGTTATAGGCGAAACCACAATAATAGGCGACCACGTAAAAATTTATCAGGGTGTAACCTTAGGCGGCCTTTCCACCTCCGGCGGCCAAAGCCTTAAGGGCGTACGCCGTCACCCCACAATAGAAGACAACGTAACCATATATTCGGGAGCCTCTATCTTAGGGGGCGAAACCGTCATAGGCGAAGGCAGCGTCATAGGGGGCAACGCCTTTATAGTGGCCTCCGTCAAGCCCAACACAAGGGTAACAATCAAAAACCCGGAACTGAGGTATCAAAACCTTGACAATTCCGTCCAAACGGAAGAGCTTGAACAAGACGAGGCTTGGTTTTACGTTATATAGTTATACAGCGCATAAATTTCAAAATCCGATATATATATTATAAAAATTCAAAGTAAAAACGATAGTCCGTAAATAACCGTCTATCGTTTTTTATTTGGTTTACACTGTTTTTAATGTAATTTGTATAATTTTTTTTGCCGGTAATTTTCTCGGCAATTCCCGATTTGAGAGCATAAATCCTCTGCAACAAAAAAACAGCCTATAACGCTGTGTATAAGCTGTTCTGTTAAGGCGCCATCCGGATTTGAACCGGAGATCAGGGAGTTGCAGTCCCTTGCCTTAGCCACTTGGCTATAGCGCCGCAATAAGTACCTTAAAAGTTATTGCCGCAAATTAATTTACAGCATTTATAAGCCCTATTCATAAAATACATATAAGTTACTTATTGTTTTATAAGCATCTTATATGTTTAATGACCCGTACGGGAATCGAACCCATGTTTCAGCCGTGAGAGGGCCGCGTCTTAACCGCTTGACCAACGGGCCGCAATAAAAACAATAAAGCTCTTTTTTCCGGCACTTGTTTATATTACCACACATTTGAGCAAATGTCAATAAGCAATTTTATTTTTTTACATTTCTTAAAAATAGCATAAAAGTCAGTTTGGGTAAATTAAGGGAGCCGCCTGTATAAATTGAAAACATTGATTCAGCGTCAGCCCCCCCCTCTTTTAATTTAAAGCTTTTCTACGGAGAAATATATTTCCGTTTCCCATTCACTTACAGGCAGGTTGTCCGTGTGAGATTTTGTGTAAATTTCATAGGGTAGAGATATTATTTTAAATGATTTTTTACAAAGCTCAGTAAACAGACGAAAATTCGGTTTGCCAAATTGAAAAAATTCATCAATTCCGGTCGTTACAGACTGACCTGCCTTTGATTAGCCGAGCTTTGTATACAGTCATTTAATTTTATGCAAAAGCTTTGCTACTGCCTGTAGACCATATAGGTATTAAGTGCCTCCAAATAATCCAAAAGGCCGCCCCGACAGCTTATCTCCAAATGCTCCTTAAATTCACCGTAGGGTACGGACTTTCTTCCCCCCTTGTCCTTAAGCTCCCAAAAGGGCAGAAAATCCTCCATAGGCAGGTAAAAATATTTGTCCTTTTCTCTGAAATAGACAAGAAAAAAAGCTATTCCCCCCTGCTTTTGGAAATCTTTCATAAATTTAACCTGATGTTCGTGTATATTGTGAAAGGGCAGATTTAAAACCTGTGTTTCTTTAGCGTCAAAACAAACGGGAATACCCTGAACAACCCCTATGTAGTCAACTGTAGACTGTTTTTCAAAATAAGCAAGAGTAATCCTGCTGTTGTCGCTGTCTATTTTAACGGGAGTAATAGGCGTGGGTATCTTCTGAATAACCCCAAGCCCTCTCGCTCTGTATTCCTCGTTTGTATAATTTACAAGCTCTTCAAGGCCTGCACCTCTTAAGCCCCTTGAATTCCAATATCCCATATTTAAATCACAATCCTTAACATTTATTGCTTTCCGTATTTATGTAACAGTATATTTAAAAACCCCGTACCAACTTCCATACGGGGCTTTAAAATTATCATTTTATCGTCTTTGTCTTAAAAATGAAGGTATGTTTATTTCCGAATTTTTAAATCTTGCCGGATCTGACTGCGCATATTCTCTTTCATTGTCGGAAACGGCAGGTCTACGCTCAGGTTCGGGTGTATATGCGGGAACAGGCTGCTGCTGAGGTGCGGCTGCTTCTGTTTTCTCCGTTCTCGGACGGAAAATATCGGCATCGGCTCCCGAGCTTTGATTTTGGGGATTAAGTCCGGTAACAACAAGGGTCACCACAACCTCGCCGTTTAAGTCGTTGTTTACAGACGTACCGAAAATAATTTCCGCATCGGGATCAACCGCTTCTTCAACGGGAATCATAGCCTCATTGACTTCGTGAAGGCTTAAATTTTCGTCCCCTGCAATATTTACAAGCACAAACCTTGCCCCTGTAATAGAGGTTTCGAGAAGCGGAGAATTTATAGCCTCAAGCATAGCCGCCGAAGCCGTTTCGGCCCTGCCTATACCCATATGGGCAATGCCCTTGTCGCTCATAATTGTTTTGACATCAGCAAAGTCAACGTTAATAACGCCTGTATTTGAAATAAGGTCGGAAATTCCGAAAACACCCTGCATCAAAACCTCATCGGCCATCTTAAAGGCGTCGTTAAGGGTTGTGTTCTTGTCGGAAACTCCTAAAAGATTCTCGTTGGGAATAACAATAAGAGTATCTACTATATCCTTTATGCTGTTAATGCCTTCAACGGCAAACCTTGCTCTTTTCTTTCCCTCAAAGGCAAAGGGCTTTGTAACAACTCCAACCGTAAGGGCGCCCTTGCTTTTTGCCAAATCCGCAATAAGGGGAGCGGCGCCTGTGCCCGTTCCTCCGCCCATACCAGCTGTAATAAAGACCATATCAGCCCCGTCGATAACCTGAGCAATTTCGTCTTTGCTTTCTTTAGCCGCGTCATAGCCAACCGCCGGTCTGCCTCCGCAGCCCAAACCTCTGGTTACTCTCTGGCCTATGGCTATTTTGGTGGGAGCTTTGTTCTGCTCCAATGCCATAGCGTCTGTATTTATGGCTATATACTCAACACCGCCCACACCGCTTTCTATCATACGGTTTACGGCGTTTCCTCCGGCGCCTCCGACCCCGGCGACCAAAATACTGGCAGGGTTTTCACCGCCTTCAAATATATTATCATCAACATATAAACTCAATTTCCGCACCTCCCAAAGCGCTTGTATACAAATAAATAAACATTTTATATTTTATCATTCTAAACCATAATAATCGGATTTTATTTTATCAGACAAATTAATATCTGTCAAGCCTTGTCCGGTTTAAAAATAATTTATAGCACATATCCATAAACAGGCGGCAGCTTTATTATACAAATTTCACAAACACTACAGCTCCCTAACATCTGTCCAAAACAGCTTCTTTCAAAACTTCGCCTATAGCGTCGTGTATAACGAGGTCGGCGTTTCTGTCATAGGCGGTTGTACTCTTGTTTATAAGCACGAGCTTATTTCCCCTGTAATAATTTACAAGGCTTGCGGCAGGGTAAACCACCAGAGAGGTTCCCCCTACAATAAGTACGTCGGCTCTCGAGATATATTTAATGGCACTGCTCCATACATACTCGTTAAGCCCCTCCTCATAAAGAACAACATCGGGCTTTATAATTCCTCCGCAGCTGCACTTAGGCACTTCCCCCTCTATTTTAAGCAAATCCTTAAGGGAATAATACTTTCCGCACTTCATACAGTTGTTCCTGTAAACGGAGCCGTGAAGCTCAAATACGTTCTTGCTCCCTGCCATCTGGTGGAGATTATCTATATTCTGTGTCGCTATAGCCTTAAGCTTGCCCATCTGCTCTAATTTGGCAAGAGCCTTGTGGGCATTGTTGGGCTGTGCCTCGGTGCAAATTAAATTTTCCTTGTAATATTTGTAAAAAAGTTCCGGTTTTCTCATAAAAAGACTGTGGCTTAAAAGCGTTTCGGGAGAATAGCCGTATTTTTTCTTTGCGGAATAAAGCCCCGACTCGCTTCTGAAATCGGGTATTCCGCTTTCCGTGGAAACTCCGGCTCCGCCCAAAAACACAATATTGTCACTGCCGTCTAAAATTTTTTTAAGCTCATCGTATGCCATATTCTCAGCTCCTCTCTCAGTCTTTAAGCTTGTTTATAAATTTCTCTATTCTTTTAAGCGCCGTCTTTATTTCCCCTATGGAATATGCGTAGGAACAGCGTATAAAGCCCTCGCCGCTTTCTCCGAAAGCCGTTCCGGGAACAACAGCCACCTTTTCCTCGAAAAGAAGCCTCTCCGCAAACTCATCGCTTGAAAGACCCGCAGACTTTATACAGGGAAAGAGATAGAATGCCCCCAAAGCCTCGAAGCAGTCAAGACCCATATCCAAAAAGCCTTTCCTCATAACCCTGCGTCTGCCGTTATATTCTTTCCTTATTTTAGCCACAGCCTCGTCACAGCTTTTAAGAGCTTCCACTCCTGCGTACTGGCTCACCGTTGGAGCGCACATAATTATGTACTGGTGAATTTTGGTCATAGCGTCTATAATATCCTTAGGCCCTGCGGCATAGCCCAGCCTCCAGCCCGTCATAGCGTAGGCCTTTGAAAAGCCGTTAAGCACAACTGTCTTATCTCTCATACTCTCAAAAGAAGCTATTGAAACGTGAGGTTCTTCCGAATAGGTAAGCTCCGAGTATATTTCATCGCTTATAACCACAATATCACGGTATTTCAGAACCTTTTCTATATCTGCAAGGTCGCTCTTTTCCATAATGGCCCCTGTGGGGTTATTGGGATAAGGAAGTATAAGAGCCTTTGTTTTAGGCGTTATTTTCTCCAAAAGCTCCTGAGGGGTAAGCCTGAAATTATTTTCGGCCTTTGTCTCTATAACAACGGGAACACCCCCTGCCATAATTATACAGGGCTTATATGAAACATAAGAGGGTTCCGCAACCATAACCTCTTCGCCGGGGTTTATAACGGCTCTTAAAGCCACGTCTATACCCTCGCTTGCCCCTACGGTTACCAAAACCTCATCTTTAGGGCTGTATTTTACCCCTATCTTCTTATTTAAATATTTGCTTATTTCCTCCCTCAGCTCCATAAGGCCTGCATTGGAAGTATAGACCGTCCTCTTTTTTTCAAGGGTGTAAATACCTCTTTCCTTAACAGCCCAGGGAGTTTCAAAATCCGGCTCCCCTACGCCCAAGGAAATAACTCCCTCTATTTCGTTAGCAACGTCAAAAAACTTTCTTATGCCCGAACGGGGCATTTTTTCTATATGTTCGGCAATATATGTCATGGTGAAACAATCATCCTTTCGTCAACCGAGGTGTCCTTTTCCATAACTATGCCGTAGTCCTTATATTTTTTAAGCACAAAATGGGTAGCCGTACTTGTTACGGAATCCAAGGTTGACAGCTTAGAAGATATAAAGTGTGAAATCTCCTTTATATTCCTCCCCTCCATAAGCACCATAAAATCATAAGCTCCGGACATCAGATAAACAGACTTAACCTCGTCAAATTTATATATTCTTTCCGCAATTTCCTCAAAGCCCGAATCTCTCTGGGGCGTTACCTTAACCTCTATCATTGCGCTTACAAATTCCCTCTCTGTTTTATCCCAGTCCGCAAGGATAGTATAGCCGCAAATGATACCTTCTTTTTCCATCTTGTCTATGCAGGCCGCGGCCTCCGCTTCGGGCTTTCCCAGCATAACCGCTATGTCCTCCGCCTTCGCTCGGCTGTCCTTCTCCAAAATATCCAAAATGTCTCTTTCCATTTGCCAAAACCTCCATCCTTTTTAAAAAATAAAAAAACGATACCATAAAGTAATCTTACATACCTAAAATTTTACCACATAATCATCGGTTTTACAACAGCTAATTAAAATAAATTTTCAAGTAAATTTATTAGCCGGATTTTGTTTCGGGGCTTCTGTGAACGACTGAGTGTTCTGAGGAAGTCCCGGAACAAAATCCGGCTGAACGCCAAATGATGAGCAAAAATTGAGCCGCAGAGCGGCGCCGACTGTGCAGCAGCCGCTTTGCGAATTATTTGGCTGACCCAATGTCATTTAGTTAACATAACAAGATGAATAGCAAATTCTTCCATTTAGCG
>JAJQFB010000125.1 GCA_021201395.1 Clostridiales bacterium
TAATTATAATACCACATTTCAAAAGCCTTGTCAATAACTTTTTTTATGTTTTTTAATTTTTTTTGAAATTTTTGAAATGAATTTTTTAAATAAAAATAATAAATTTGCAAAGTAGATTTTTAGGATTTTGAATTTATGCAAAGTCTCTTATTCTTCCGAACAATATAAATTTTCCTTAAAATTAAAGATAATTCCACAGTTTATCTCACTGAGCAAATTCATATTGGTTCTCTTTATTTCAGCCTCAAGATAGTTTCCGTCTGCAACATAACAGTAAATTTCCATTTCAGAGACACAGTCCTCAGGCCTAATATCCCTGTAATAATTCATATTTCCCAATAAATTCTCAATAATTACGGAAATATCCTTCTCAAAGGAAATATTCGTTTTAATTACAACAGCTTCATCCGTTTTTATATCTTTAACAGTCAGCCTGCCCCATATTGTATTACGTTCTTTTTCGTAAAACATAAATATATCCTCCTCAGTCAAAATAAATTTCACAGTTTAACTCCGCCAATTTTTTTATATTTTCGCCGGATATATTTACTCTGTTATAAAAGAAAGAAGCTTTTTCATCTTCATTTTCTTCATCGGGAGATATAATAAGCCCCGGTCTTAAAACAGGCATATATTCACCGGTTTTAAAATAAGTAAAAAGCTTATGTGTCTTTCCCTCCAATTTACATAAAAACTCTCCTATCTGAATATTTGCATCATCTGTATGAGTTTTCTCCGTTTTGTATTCCCAAAAGGAATCCCTTTCCGACGGATTCATCTTCTCTTCAAGCCTGCTGAGCCGAAAATTGTATCTTAAATCTGATGACCTGCCCGGCATAAACCCCAAAACACCGTTAATTTCTTCAACGTCAAAGCATTTCCCTCTTATTTCAAAATCCAAATAAATATTCATATATTTATACCCTCTCAAAAAACATTTTTATTATGTAAAAATACCTGCTTATTTTCTGTATTGCGGAAAATAAGCAGGTACTATATTTTTAATATAGATTTTTAATTATACAAGCTCAAGAATAACCTCTTCTGCTCCGTCGCCTTTTCTTGCGCCGAGCTTTATTATTCTTGTGTAGCCGCCGTTTCTGTCGGCATATTTGGGAGCGATTGTGTCAAACATAAGAGCTGCCATATCAACAGACTTTGTGTTTGCTCTTACTTTTCTGCCGTCGGCAGGCTTTTCCGTTACGGGATAGAGATAAGCTAAAATCTTTCTTCTTGCATTAAGTCTTGAGGGAAGATCTTTCTTGATTTCTTTCTCAACCTTGTCATAAACAGTAACCTTCTTGCCGTTTACAACTTCCTTAACTCTCTTTCCCTGAGCGTCTTTTCTGGCTACCTTAGCCTCAACCTTAACCGTCTCAAAGTCGGCATATCCCTTCTTAGCTACGGTAATAAGCTTTTCGGCAATTTTCTGAACTTCCTTAGCCTTACACTCGGTTGTTCTGATTTTTCCATGATATAATAAATTTGTAACCTGGTTGCGTAAGAGAGCCTTGCGCTGACTTGATGTACGTCCAAGTTTTCTATAACCGGCCATTAACTAAACCTCCTTAAAATCTTTTAATCCTCGCTGGGGCTTAATGAAAGACCCAATTCAGCAAGCTTGTTAAGCACTTCCTCAAGAGACTTACGTCCCAAATTCCGTACTTTCATCATATCTTCCTCTGTTTTCTTTGCAAGATCCTCGACGGTGTTGATTCCGGCTCTCTTCAAGCAGTTATAAGAACGAACGGTAAGGTCAAGCTCTTCTATTGTAAGCTCGAGAACCTTCTCTTTCTTTCCCTCTTTCTTTTCAACCAGAATTTCTGCGTTCTTAGCGTTGTCGGAAAGATCTATAAACAGATTCAAATATTCGCTTAATATTTTAGCTCCGAGACTGACTGCGTCGTTGGGAGTAATCGTTCCGTTTGTCCAAACCTCAAAGGTCAGCTTATCATAGTCGGTAATCTGCCCTACACGGGTATCGTCAACGGTAAAATTAACTCTCGTAACGGGGGTATAAAGAGAATCCACGGGGATTATCCTTATAGACTGGTCAGATCTCTTGTTTTTTGTTGCTTCAACATAACCGCGGCCCTTAGTAATCGTAATCTCAATAAAGAGCTTGCTGTCAGCGCCGCCGCTTAAGGTTGCAATATGGAGGTCAGGATTAACAATTTCCACATCCTGGTCTACCTTAATATCGCCCGCTTTAATTTCGCCCTCGCCCACATAGTCAATGTAAGCGATTTTAGGCTCAAGGCTGTCGCTGTTGTTCTTTATTGCTAAATTTTTAAGATTAAGGATAATTTCCGTAACATCTTCCTTAACACCGGGAATTGTAGAAAATTCATGTAAAACATTATCAAATTTTACACTGCTTACAGCAGAGCCGGGTAGTGACGACAATAATATCCTCCTCAGGGAATTGCCGAGTGTAATACCATAGCCTCTCTCTAAAGGTTCAACAACAAACCTGCCGTATTTACCGTCGGGAGAAATTTCAGCTATATCAATGTGAGGCTTTTCAAATTCAAACATGTGACGAACCTCCTTATAAAATGTGAATGTAAGCTATTACTTGGAGTACAGCTCAACAATAAGTGTTTCGTTAATGGGGAAATCAAGCTGATCTCTCTGGGGAAGAGCCGCTACCTTACCGCTTAAATTGTCTCTGTCGGCCTCTAACCATGCAGGCACGATTCTTGACTTTGTGCTTTCGAGAACAAGCTCGAATCTTGTAAGGTTCTTCTTATTTTCCTTAACCGAAACAACGTCTCCAACCTTAAGCTGGATTGAAGGTATATTAGCCTTCTTACCGCTTACGGTAATTAAGTTGTGACGTACAATCTGTCTTGCTTCACGTCTTGTTCTTCCGAAGCCTAATCTGAATACTACGTTGTCAAGACGCATTTCAAGAAGAGTGAGAAGGTTTTCACCTGTAATCCCCTGCATCTTGTCGGCCTTTTCATAATATCCTCTGAAAGGTCTTTCAAGAACACCGTATATAAACTTTAATTTCTGTTTTTCCTTTAACTGAATACCGTATTCGCTGAGCTTACGCATATTTCTTTTACGCTTGCCCAGTCTTTTTGACGAACCTAAATAGCCGGGTTCAATACCTAAATAACGGCATCTCTTAACTATAGGACCTCTTTCTCTTGCCATATTGATTATCCCTCCCTATTAAACTCTTCTGCGCTTAGGCGGTCTGCATCCGTTATGAGGAACGGGTGTAACGTCCTTAATAAGTGTTACGGAAAGGTCGCAGGCCTGTAATGCTCTGATTGCGGCTTCTCTTCCCGAACCGGGGCCTTTTACGAAAACCTCTACCGTCTTAAGGTTATATATGTCCTTAGCTGCCTTAGCTGCCTTTTCGGCTGCCATCTGGGCTGCGTAAGGAGTAGATTTTCTGGAGCCTCTGAAGCCTAACTCGCCTGCGGAAGCCCATGAAAGCGCGTTTCCTGCGGCGTCGGTTATTGTAACTATTGTATTGTTAAAGCTTGACTGAATATGTGCCTGACCCCGTTCAATGTTTCTCTTGTCGCGGCGTCTGCGGCCTGTAGTCTTTTTAGCTGATTTCTTAGCCATTTTCCAAACCTCCTAAAGATTATTTCTTCTTGTTGGCAACAGTACGCTTGGGACCCTTGCGTGTTCTCGCATTTGTCTTTGTTTTCTGTCCCCTGACGGGAAGGCCTCTTCTGTGGCGGATTCCCCTGTAGCATCCTATTTCCGTAAGTCTCTTAATATTAAGAGCAATCTGACGGCGAAGGTCGCCCTCTACGTGATGTTCTTCGTCTTTGGCGATAACATCGGCAATTCTTGCAACCTCGTCATCGGATAAATCCCTTACTCTTGTGTCGGGGTTTACGTTTGCTGCGGCTAAAATTTTATTTGATCTTGAACGTCCTATACCGTATACATAGGTAAGTCCGATTTCGATTCTTTTTTCTCTTGGTAAATCAACACCCGCTATACGAGCCATTAATTTGCACCTCCTGTATAATTTAAAACAATATTAATAATTTAATAATTTCTTAAGCGGAAATCCCTCTTCCGCAAGACTTAAAACAATTACTCTGGGTTTTCCCGGGGTACTCCCCCTCTTAAACCATATTAATTAAATTATCATAAGCTCTTTTAAGCTCTTTTATTATCAGCCCTGCTTCTGTTTATGCTTGGGGTTTGAACAGATAATTCTTACAGAGCCTTTTCTTCTTATGATTCTGCATTTTTCACACATGGGCTTAACTGATGGTCTTACCTTCATTTGAATCACTCCTTTAGTAAAAACTTAGAAACTTATTTGTTCCTCCAGGTAATCCTGCCTTTAGTTAAATCATAAGGTGACATCTCCACTTTAACCTTATCTCCGGGTATGATCCTTATATAATTCATTCTGAGTTTACCTGAAATATGAGCCGTTATGGTAAGCTTGTTTTCAAGCTCTACAAGAAACATTGCGTTAGGCAGCTTTTCAATTACCGTTCCGCTGAGTTCCAATAAATCACTCTTTGACAAGGTTTACACCTCCTATTAACCGTAACCTGCCGTAAGCCTTAAAGCTTGGAGCTTGGAGTTTTAAGCTCAGAGTTATTAACTCTTAACTTCAAACTCCTCACTTTACACTTTATTCCGGCTTTTCCTTAAACCTTTTAAGAGCGGAGCGTAAGTCCGAATCCAACAAATACATATTGTTTTCGATTTTATTTTTAATATCTGCGTCAATTTTGTTTACCTTTTGAACGTGAATGGCCTTCTTTTTCTTAGGCTTTTCAAGCTTACGCCTTTTTCCGTCGGCGAGGAAGAGATATTCTCCCTCTATGGCTACGATTAAAAAGGCTTCGCCCTTGTCCCGTCCGTTTTTTGAATAAACCATCTGACCTATACTAAACACTTAAATCCACTCCATTGCAGCCCCACAGCCTACAGCCTTACAGCTTTTCAAGAAGCTCTGTAAGCTCCTTTGAAACCTCGTCTATAGGCTTGCTGCCGTCTATTTTCAAAACGATACCCTTTTTATTGTAATAGTCTATTACGGGAGCCGTCTGGGAATGATAAACATCAAGTCTGTGTTTAACAGTCTCGGGCACGTCGTCGCTTCTCGTTATAAGCTTTCCTCCGCAGCTGTCGCATATACCCTCGGCCTTGGGAGGATTATACTTAACGTGATACATAGCGCCGCAGCCTCCGCAGCTTCTTCTTCCCGACATTCTCTCGATAATAAGCTCATCGGCAACCTCTATATCCACAACTCTGTCAAGCTCACCTACTATAGCGGAAAGCCCCTCGGCCTGAGACACATTTCTGGGGTATCCGTCAAGGATATAGCCGTTTTTGCAGTCATCAGCCTTTATTCTCTGTGAAAGAAGCTCCGATACAATATCGTCCGATACAAATCCGCCGCTCTCCATAATGGACTTAAGCTTAAGATCCAGAGGGGTTTCGCTTTTAACCTGTTCTCTTAATAAATCGCCTGTAGAAATATGGGCAAGCCCAAAATGCTTAGACAAAATCTTCGCCTGTGTTCCCTTGCCCGCTCCCGGACAGCCTATAAGAACCAACTTCATTCTAAAACTCCTCCTTTACTTTACGATAAAAATCCTTTATAATTCCTCATAACAAGCTGTGCTTCAAGCTGATTAATAAGCTCTAACGCAACGCCTGATACGATGAGTAAGGTTGTGCCTCCGAAAGACACGTTAATCTTGAAGAGCCACTGCATAGCTATAGGAGCAAAAGCAATTACAGCATAGAAGCAGGCTCCTATAAGGGACATTCTGTCTACGATTCCCTGAATATAGTCCGCCGTGGGCTTGCTGGGTCTTACACCGGGAACAAGACCGCCTGCTTTCTTCATATTGTCCGCTACTTCAACAGAGTTGAATGCGAAAGATGTGTAGAAGAAAGTGAAGCAGAATATAAGAATCATATAGAGTATACAGCCTACGGGGTTTTGAAGCTCCAAGATTGAAACAATCCTGCCGAGGATTGTACTGTTGGGGAAGAACTGATATATTGTCTGGGGGAACTGAAGAAGTGAAACGGCAAAGATGATTGCCATAACGCCTGCTATATTAACCTTAATGGGAATATAGGAGCTCTGTCCTCCAACATATCTTCTTCCAACCATTTTTTTGGTATACTGAACGGGTATTCTTCTCTCGCCGTCCTGAACGAGAATAACCAAAACCACAAGAGCAAGAAATAATACAATAAGTATTATAAGCCCAACCCAGTACATAAGGCTCTGGCCGGAAACATAGGTTACAAGAGTTGTAACTGCACCGTCTGCTTTATCAAGTATATTTGCAAAGATGATAAATGATGAACCGTTTCCGATTCCGGCTTCCGTAAGAAGCTCGCCCAGCCACATAACAAATATTGTACCTGTTACCATAGATACAAGAGCCACAAAATATACAAAGAAGTTTTGATATTGTGAAAGGAAAAGACCGTGAACTGAATAAATCTGGCCGCAGCCCTGTAAAACCGCAAGGCCTAAGGCTAAATATCTTGTCCACTTGTTAATCTTCTTTCTGCCCTCTTCGCCTTCTTTGTTAATCTGCTCTAACTTTGGAATAGCAACTGTCAAAAGCTGCATAATGATGGAAGCCGTAATGTAGGGTCCGATACCCATTGCGAATATGGTACCGTAGCTTCCGCCGGCAATATAAGCATATAAGGTTGTATTAACGTCGGCCTCAGCAAGAGCGGTAACGTCAATACCCGGAACGGGAATATAGGTTCCGAAACGGATAATCAGAAGAACGGCAAGCATGTAGAATATCTTCATTCTGATTTCTTTAACCTTAAACGCCGTTTTAAGTGTATTAAACATTAAACCACCTCAGCATTTCCGCCTGCTGCTTCAATTTTTTCCTTTGCAGAAGCACTATAATAATTAACCTTAACAGTAAGCTTCTTTGTTATTTCTCCGTTGCCTAAAATCTTAACGCCGTCCTTAGGGTGACTTACGAGACCCTTAGACTGCAATGCTTTAATATCAACAACTGCTCCGTCGTCAAATACTTCATTGAGAAGAGATACGTTAAGAGCTACGATGTCCTTAGTGTTTATACACTTAAAGCCCCTCTTAGGTATTCTTCTGTAAAGGGGCATCTGGCCGCCCTCGAAGCCGGGTCTTACTCCGCCGCCGGAACGTGCCTTCTGACCCTTGTGACCCCTGCCTGCGGTTTTGCCGTTGCCTGAGCCGTGGCCTCTGCCTCTTCTGAAATTATCTGTATTTGAACCTGCTGCAGGCTTTAATTCACCTAATTTCATTGGAATACACCTCCTTCAATTAAACCTCTGTTACCTTCAAAAGATGTGATACCTGTCTGATCATACCTCTTACAGCTGCGTTGTCCTCAAATTCGTTTGTGCTGTGCAGCTTTTTAAGTCCGAGAGCGGCAACCGTCTTTCTGTGCTTCGGAATAGCGCCGATGGGTGATTTTACAAGCTCAACTTTAATCTTCATATCAACATTCTCCTCCTCAGCCCAAAATTTCTTCTACGGTTTTACCCCTGAGTCTGGCTACCTTTTCGGGAGTTGTGGCGGTTTTTAAGCCTTCAATAACAGCGTTGCAAACGTTCTGTTTATTATTGGAGCCTAAAGACTTAGCCCTTACGTTTTTAATTCCGGCAAGCTCCATAACCGCTCTGGCGGGGCCGCCGGCGATGATGCCTGTTCCCTGGGGAGCCGGCTTTAAGAGAATCTTAGCGCCGCCGAAGCTTGCGTGAATCTCGTGATAAAGGCTGTCCTCTTCGTTTCTCTCAACATAGATGAGGTGCTTCATAGCGTCCTCTTTTCCCTTTCTGATAGCTTCGGGGATTTCTTTTGCTTTTCCTAAACCTACGCCTACATGGCCTTCGCCGTCGCCGACAACCATAAGAGCGGTAAATCTCATATTACGTCCGCCTTTAACTGTCTTTGTAACTCTCTTTATAGTAACAAGAGTATCCTGAAGGTCAAGGGCTTTTGCGTCTATTTTCTTATTCAAAATATTCCCTCCCTATTAGAATTTTAAGCCGGCTTCTCTTGCAGCTTCCGCTAAAGCCTTAATTTTTCCGTGGTAGATAAAGCCGCCTCTGTCGAAAACAACCGTATCTATGCCCTTGTCAAGGGCTTTCTTTGCTACTGCCGTGCCTACTGCTTTAGCCGCTTCTACGTCGTTTGTCTTTGAAAGGGAGCTCTTAATGTCCTTTTCCATAGTCGACGCCGCTACAAGAGTGTTTCCGACAGTATCATCTATAATCTGTGCATAAATGTGCATATTTGATCTGAAAACAGCAAGTCTGGGAGCCGCCGCGGTACCGGAAATCTTATTGCGGATTCTATAGTGCCTTTTAGCTCTTGCGACCTTACGATCCTGCTTTGTAATCATAGACTTTCACTCCTTTATAAATATTTTCGTCCTGTTAATTATTTACCTGCCTTGCCGACCTTGCGTCTGATGTACTCGTTGCTGTACTTAATGCCCTTGCCTTTATAGGGTTCGGGAGGACGCTTCATTCTTATTTCGGCTGCATACTGACCGACCTTTTCCTTGTCGATACCCTCTACGGTTATCTTGTTTGTTCCCTCAAGAACGGTTGTGATACCATCGGGATCTATCATTTCAACAGGATGAGAATATCCTAAAGTAAGAGTAAGCTTGTTTCCCGACTTAGCGGCTCTGTAGCCTACGCCGTTAATTTCGAGAACCTTTTTATACCCTTCCGTAACTCCCACAACCATATTGTGAATGAGAGTTCTTGTAAGACCGTGAAGCGCCTTGTGTCTTTTTAAGTCGCTGGGTCTTGTTACTACTATCTGATTTGCTTCTACCTGTATAGCCATTTCCGTTGACAGAGCCTTTGTAAGGGTACCCTTAGGCCCCTTTACCGTAATTACATTGCTTTCGGCTAAGCTTACGTCTACTCCGGCCGGAACAACTACAGGCAGTTTACCTATTCTTGACATATCCGCACCTCCTGCTTACCAAACATAGGCGAGAACTTCTCCGCCTACGCCCTGTTTTCTGGCTTCCTTATCGGTAATAACGCCCTTGTTTGTGGAAACAATGGCAATTCCCAAACCGTTAAGCACCTTCGGCATCTTATCCGCCGGGGCATAGACTCTTAAGCCCGGCTTTGAAATACGCTTAATACCCGAGATAACCTTTTCGTTTTTATCCGCACCGTATTTAAGCGTTATCTTTATAGTTTTCTTAACGCCGTCCTCTATAATCTCATAGCCCTTTATATAACCCTCGTCCGTAAGAATTTCGGCAATAGAAGCCTTAATCTTAGAAGAAGGTACGTCTACTGTATTACGCTTTGCCGTGTTGGCATTTCTTATTCTTGTAAGCATATCTGCGATAGGATCGCTCATTGACATTTAAAAAACCTCCTTTCCGGATTTACCAGCTTGCTTTCTTAACACCGGGGATTTGACCTTTGTAAGCTAACTCGCGGAAGCATACACGGCAGATACCGAATTTTCTCAAAACGGCGTGGGGTCTGCCGCAAATTCTGCATCTTGTATAGTTCTGTGTTGAGAAACGTGCTTTTCTGGCCTGCTTTAACTTAAGTGATTTTTTAGCCATATTTTCTCCTCCCTATTACTTTCTGAAAGGCATACCGAACAATCTTAAGAGTTCTCTTGCCTCTTCGTCTGTCTTTGCCGTTGTAACGAATACGATGTCCATACCTCTGATTTTGTCAATCTTGTCATATTCGATTTCCGGGAACATAATCTGTTCTCTTAAGCCTAAGGTATAGTTTCCTCTGCCGTCGAAGCTGTCGGCGCTTACGCCTCTGAAGTCACGTACACGGGGGAGAGAAATATTTATAAGCCTGTTTGCGAAGCTGTACATCTTTTCGCCTCTTAAGGTAACCTTACAGCCGATAGGCACGCCCGCACGAAGCTTAAAGTTTGCTATGGACTTTCTTGCCTTTGTAACTATAGGCTTCTGGCCTGAAATTTTCTCCATATCCTTGCAGGCATTCTCGATAACCTTAGCGTTTTCCTTTGCTTCGCCTACGCCCATATTGATGACGATTTTTTCGATCTTAGGGCACTGTAATTTGTTCTTGTATGAAAACTTCTGCATCATAGCGTCAACTATCTGCGTATCGTAGTATTCTTTTAACTGATTCACTTAAACTGCCTCCCTTCGACCTATTAATCTATTTCTTCGCCTGTAGTCTTGGCAATTCTTGTCTTAACGGTTTTCTTCTTTCCGTTTTCAACAACGGTTTCAACCTTATAGCCAATTCTCGTGGGCTTGCCGTCGGCAAGGTACATAACGTTGGACGCCGAGATAGGAGCTTCCTTCTCGATAATTCCGCCCTGAGTGCCTCTGCCGGGCTTCTGGTGCTTTGTTATTTTGTTTATTCCTTCAACAATGACCTTGTTGTTCTTTCTGTCGCAAACAAGAATTTTGCCCTTAGAGCCCTTGTCCTTGCCTGCAATAACAACAACCTTGTCGCCTTTTTTTAACTTCATTGCCAAGCCCTCCTTATAAAACTTCGGGAGCAAGAGAAACAATCTTCATAAACTGCTTCTCACGAAGCTCTCTTGCAACAGGCCCGAAGATACGGGTTCCTCTCGGGTTCTTGTCCTCTTTTATAATAACGGCTGCATTTTCGTCGAATCTAATATATGAGCCGTCGGGTCTGTGAGCGCCTTTAACGGTTCTTACAACAACCGCTCTGACAACCTCGCCCTTTTTAACAACGCCGCCGGGTGTTGCGTCTTTAACGGTCGCAACTATAACGTCGCCTATATTTGCATATCTTCTTGTGGAACCGCCTAAAACTCTTATGCAGAGGATTTCCTTTGCGCCTGAGTTGTCGGCAACCACTAATCTGCTTTCCTGCTGAATCATAGCGTATCTCCTTTCAAACAGAATTAAAAACCCTGTAAGTCTGAAATTATTTAGCTTTCTCTACAATGCTTACAACACGCCATCTCTTGTCCTTCGACAGGGGTCTTGTTTCCATAACTCTTACCTTATCGCCGATATGACATTCGTTGTTTTCGTCGTGAGCCTTTAATTTGTAGGTTTTCTTTACGATTTTATTATATAATGGATGTCTTGCGTTATTCTCGATTGCAACAACAACAGTCTTATCCATCTTGTCGCTTGTTACCTTGCCGATTCTAACCTTACGAAGATTTCTTTCCACGCTTTGTCCTCCTTTCAGATATTACGCTCCGGCTTTCTGTGTAAGAACAGTCTGTATTCTTGCAATATCCTTCTTTACACGGCTGATTCTTGCTGTGTTGTTCAACTGGTTTGTGGCATTCTGGAATCTTAAATTAAAGAGTTCCTTCTTTGCATCAACAAGAGCCGTATTTAATTCTTCAACCGTCTTGTCGTTTAATTCAGCGAGATAATCTTTAATTTTCATCTTTTACCTCCAATTCTGCCTTTGAAACAATTTTACACTTTATGGGAAGCTTGTGAATAGCAAGTCTTAAAGCCTCTTTTGCCGTTTCTTCGTTTACTCCGGCGATTTCAAACATAACTCTTCCGGGTTTAACAACAGCTACCCAATATTCCGTAGCGCCTTTACCTGAACCCATACGAACGCCGGCAGGCTTCTGGGTTACGGGCTTGTCGGGGAAGATTTTAATCCAAACCTTACCGCCGCGCTTTATATATCTTGTCATAGCGACACGGGCTGCCTCAATCTGGTTTGACTTAATCCATGCAGGCTCCATAGCTATAATGCCGTATTCGCCGTATGTGATAACGTTGCCTCTTGAAGCCTTTCCTTTCATACGTCCTCTGAACTGCTTACGTCTTTTAACTCTCTTAGGCATTAACATTACTGAGCACCTCCGGTCTTTTTAGCTTTTTTGGGAAGAACCTCGCCTTTGTATATCCATACCTTAACGCCGATTTTGCCGTAGGTTGTGTTTGCTTCCGCAAAGCCGTAGTCGATGTCGGCTCTTAAGGTCTGGAGAGGAATGGTACCGTCATGGTAGCTTTCCGTTCTTGCCATTTCGGCTCCGCCTAATCTTCCGGAGCAGGTAGTCTTGATACCCTTTGCACCGAATCTCATTGACTTGTTCATAGCCGACTTCATAGCTCTTCTGAAAGTGATACGGCTTTCAAGCTGTCTCGCTATATCCTCGGCCACAAGCTGTGAATCAAGCTCGGGTCTTTTGATTTCTTCGATGTTTACAACAACTTTCTTAGCTGTAAGCTTCTGAACACTTGCGGTAAGCCTCTGAATGTTTTCACCCTTTGCTCCTATAACGATACCGGGCTTGGATGTGTAAACGGTAATCTTAACTCTGTCGCTTGTTCTTTCGATTTTTATATCGGAAATATTATAGTTGGGGTTCTGGTTCTTTATAAACTTTCTTATCTTGTTGTCCTCTACAAGATAATCGGCATAGTCCTTTTTGTCGGCATACCAAACCGAATCCCAGCCTTTGATTATGCCTACTCTTAATCCGTGAGGATTTACTTTCTGACCCATTAATAAACCTCCTTATCTCTCGTTTAAGTAGATGGAAATGTGAGATGTCTGCTTGTTGATTCTGTAGGCTCTGCCCTGGGCTCTGGGCTGAATCCTCTTAAGAGTGGGGCCCTGGTTTGCTACAGTTTCTTCAACATATAATTTATTAACGTCTAATTCCATATTATTCTCGGCATTTGCTGCGGCTGATTTCAAAACCTTTTCGATTACGCTTGCCGCATATCTCGGTGAATAAGCAAGAATTGCCAAAGCTTCACCAACGCTCTTGCCCTTAATCTGGTCTAAAACGGTTTTTGCCTTTGAACTGGAAACACGAACATACTTAGCGTGAGCATGGGGTCTTGTTTCTCTGTTCTGTTCGTTTCTTTCCTTTTTGATTTGGCTTCTATGTCCTTTGGCCATTTAAAAGCCCTCCTTTCAAAAAAACGGTTCGGGTTATATATAATTATTTCACCTTTGACTTCTTGTCAGCGTCCTTGCCGTGTCCCCTGTAGGTTCTTGTAAGGGCAAACTCCCCTAACTTGTGGCCTATCATATCCTCTGTGATATAAACGGGAACGTGCTTTCTTCCGTCATGAACGGCGATTGTGTGGCCTATCATATTGGGGAAGATTGTGGAACGGCGTGACCATGTCTTGATTACGTTCTTTGTGTTGGCTGCGTTTTCAGCCTCAACCTTTTTCATCAAGCTCTCGTCTGCGAAAGGTCCTTTTTTAACTGATCTGCTCATTTATACGGCCTCCTTATCAACTGTTTCTTCTGCGTACAATATACTTGTCGCCGGCCTTGTTCTTTCTTGTCTTATAACCCAGTGCAGGCTTGCCCCAAGGTGTACAGGGACCGGGACGGCCGATGGGTGAACGTCCTTCGCCGCCGCCGTGGGGGTGGTCGTTGGGGTTCATAACGGAGCCTCTTACTGTAGGTCTTATACCCATATGTCTCTTCTTGCCTGCGTTTCCGATGTTTATAAGCTCATGCTCGTGATTTCCTATTGTTCCTATGGTAGCGCGGCATTCAATGGGGAGAAGTCTCATTTCTCCGGAGGGAAGTCTTACTGTGGCGTACTTTCCCTCTTTAGCCATAAGCTGGGCTACGTTTCCTGCGGAACGAACAAGCTTTCCGCCTGCTCCGGGAATCATCTCGATGTTGTGGATTTCGGCACCCACGGGAATCTTTCTCATGGGAAGAGCGTTTCCTATCTTGATTTCGCACTTTTCGCCGCTTTCAACGGTCTCGCCCACCTTAAGACCCTCAGGAGCAAGTATATATCTCTTTTCGCCGTCGGCATAGTGGAGAAGAGCTATATTCGCCGTTCTGTTGGGATCGTATTCGATAGCCGCTACCTTTGCGGGTACGTTATCCTTGTTTCTCTTAAAATCTATAATTCTGTATTTCTTCTTGCTGCCGCCGCCTATGTGACGAACGGTTATTTTGCCTTGAGCATTACGTCCTGCTGTTTTCTTAATGTGAACACAGAGGCTCTTTTCGGGCGTGGATTTTGTGATTTCGGAGAAGTCCGAAACTGTCATCTGCCTTCTTGAAGGTGTATAAGGCTTAAATCTCTTAATACCCATTTCTTACACTCCTTTCATATCGGGAACCGGGTACACAACGCACCCGTGTGTGTCATTTTAAATTACATACCCTGGAAAATTTCCAGTTCCTTTGAATCTTCCGTAAGCTGAACGATCGCCTTTTTCCTTGCGGCTGTCTTTCCGGAGGTATAGCCTCTTCTCTTTGTCTTACCGTTTAAGTTCATAGTGTTTACATAAGAAACCTTTGCGCCGTCGAACATTTTTTCAACAGCTTCCTTAATCTGGCTCTTTGTAGCGTCTGTATGAACATAAAAAGCGTACTTCTTGTCAGCCATATCGTTCATTGATTTTTCTGTTATGATGGGACGTAAAATAACGTCATAATATTTAATATCAGCCATTATGCGTATACCTCCTCCATCTTCTCAGCCGCTGCCTTTGTTACTACAAAAGCGTCATACTTGAGAATATCATAGGGGTTGATTGTGCCTACAGAGGCTGTCTTAACTGAGGGAATGTTTCTTGCGGAAAGAACAACGTTTGAGTCGTTTCCTTCTATAACAACAAGAGCCTTCTCAGCACCGATTGCCTTTAAAACCCCGGCCATCTCCTTTGTTTTGGGAGCGTCAAACTTAAGGTCTTCAAGCACAATTACTTTATAATCGTTATATTTAGCTGTTAAAGCAGACTTAAGAGCAAGTCTTTTAACTTTTTTGTTAAGCTTGAAAGAATAATCTCTCGGCTTGGGAGCGAATACAACGCCGCCGCCTTTCCACTGGGGTGAACGGATGGAACCCTGTCTTGCTCCGCCTGTACCCTTTTGTCTCCAAGGCTTTCTTCCGCCGCCTCTTACCTCGGCTCTTGTCAAAGCACTCTGTGTGCCCTGACGGTTGTTGGCAAGCTGCTGGACTACTGCCAAATGGAGAACGTGTTCATTTATTTCAGCTGCGAAGAGGCTGTCGGAAAGCTCAATCTGGCCTACCTTCTCTCCGCTCATATTTAATACCTTTGCTAATGCCATTTTATATCCTCCTTCCGTCTAATCAGTTTGCCTTTACGGTTTCTTTGATTACAACGACAGAACCCTTGCTTCCGGGAACGGCTCCCTTAATAAGAAGCAAATTCTTTTCGGCGTCGGCTCTTACAACCTCGATGTTCTGAACGGTAACGGATACGGAACCCATATGTCCGGGCATCTTCTTGCCTTTTTTAACCTTACCGGGTGTAGTACCGGAGCTGAGTGAACCTAAAGCCCTGTGATATTTTGAGCCGTGAGCCATGGGGCCTCTGTGCTGGCCGTGACGCTTGATTGCACCCTGATAGCCGTGACCCTTTGATGTTCCGCTTACGTCTACTCTGTCGCCTACAGAGAAAATATCGGCCTTAATTTCGGAACCAACCTCATATTCGTCTATGGAATCGAGCTTTAATTCCTTGAGAACCTTCTTAGGCGCAACACCGGCCTTGTCAAAATGACCCTTTGCGGGCTTGTTTACTTTCTTTTCCTTTACATCGCCGAAGCCGACCTGAAGCGCATTGTAGCCGTCGGTTTCAACCGTTTTCTTCTGTGTTACCACACAAGGACCCGCCTCTAAAACAGTAACGGGAATTAATAAACCTGCCTCTGTGAAAATCTGCGTCATACCGATTTTCTTGGCAACTATTGCTTTTTTCATAAAAGCACCTCCTAAAACTCTACAGCGGATCGCCCCGTAAGCTTACGCCCTTAGGGTAATCATCCTAGGTCAATATAAGGAAGCCTTATATAAACCGTAAATTTGGGAAATTTTCTTTTGTTTCTCACATTATAATCTCCATTCCGCCGCACACGCCGGCACAAATAGTGATGAAAGTG
>JAJQFB010000069.1 GCA_021201395.1 Clostridiales bacterium
TTCTTTGTTATGCAACTTTTTATTTATTGTACAAAATTTCTTACTTTCACGTTACCTCCTATGTAAAAATACAGTTTTTTGCCGATTACATTTAAATAATAACATACCCCCCGAAGTCAATAACTGTATTTATTTTCGGAGCATTATATTTTTTTCCCTTAAAAAGATGTTATTTTCTTCTCCTGCGGCTTTTAAAGTCAGCTTCGATACGCTCTTTCCAGTTGGGACGCAAAGCCTTGTTTTCCCTGACCGTACAGATGGCTTCGCTCATAACAGCGTAGTTGAGAAGGGTGCCTTTGCTGTCGCTGTTGTAGTTTACCGCCCTGTCGGCGTCTATGCCGAAGCGTCCGGCGGTTTTGGCTGCGTCTATGTTTGCCCCTAAGAACAAAAATTCCCAGCCGTATTTTGACTTCTGCCGTTCTATCATATGCTTCACACTGTCATAGTTATACCTGCGGCTTGCATTTTCCATACCGTCCGTTGTGATTACAAACATAGTATGTTCCGGTATGTCTTCGGTTCTTGCGTATTTATGTACGTTGCCTATGTGGCGGATAGCTTCGCCTACGGCGTCCAAAAGAGCCGTACAGCCCCTTACACTGTAGTCATCTTCTGTCATAAGCTTAATTTCGCTGAGCTTCGCCCTGTCATGTATAACCTTGCTTACGTTGTCGAAAAGCACGGTTGAAATAAGAGCTTCGCCCTCAACCCTCCTCTGCTTCTCAATCATAGAGTTGAAGCCCCCTATTGTGTCCGCCTCAAGGCCGCTCATAGAACCGCTTCTGTCAAGTGTAAATACAATTTCCGTTAAACCTTTCTTCATTTTTCATTCCTCCTAAAAAAATATGTCTGTTTTTTGTTACAAACATATTATAAAATATTAGGGAAAGGAATTGGTCGCCCGTAAAGCGACAAATGAAAAAATATTTATGCTCCCAAAAGGCTCTGGTCAAAGGCAAAAAGAGCCTCGTTTATTTCAAAAACATTGTAATTTTTTCTTTTTATAAAATATTCTATTATAATATCGAATTTGCTGCTGCGGCTTAGGGCAAAGCCTGCTTTCATAAGCATATTCTTCGTTTCCTCAAGAGACAGCTCCAGCGCCAAAGCAAAGGCTATGGCCGTAGGCTTAGAGGGCTTGTAAAGCCTGTCGGAGCGTATTTTTGAAAAAAGCCGCCTGTCTATATTGGCCTTTTTATAGCACTGTGCGTCTGTCATACCCTTTTCGTCAATTTTCCTCAAAAGCATCTCCGAAAAACTCTCGTCAACGTCTTCAACAGCATCTTCTAAAGACAGAGGCATATTTCTCAAAGCCTTAGGAGCGGCGGCGGCCTCTGCCATATATGCCATATCCGCCATCATATCCTCAGGATATTCAATTTCGTTAATCCTAATTCGGCGCCGCTTTTCGGCAAACTTATCGGTATGCTCATCGGCGTAGTTATCGTCTATATAACGGGCAATATCCTTAAAAAGCTTAGTGCCTATTGTGTAAGCCTTCCTGTCGAAAATAACTATGTAAACAGTCATATCGTTTTCCGTCAGAAATTCGCTTATTGTATCCACCGCTACCCTCAAGGCTTTATCTTTGGGATAGCCGTAAACCCCCGAAGAAATAAGGGGAAAGGCCACGGTTTCACACTTATTTTCCTTAGCTATTCTTAAAGAGGTTTTGTAGCAGGAAACAAGCTTTTTCCTCTCGCCCCCAAAGCCCCCTCTCCAAATCGGTCCTACAGTATGAATAACATATTTACAGGGCAGCTTATAGCCCTTTGTAATTTTTGCATCTCCCGTCTCACAGCCCCCAAGTTTTCGGCACTCCTCTAAAAGCTCGGGTCCTGCGGCTCTGTGAATACAGCCGTCGACCCCTCCGCCGCCCAAAAGCGTTTTCTTTGCGGCGTTTACAATGGCGTCAACCTCCATTTTGGTAATATCATTTCTAACAATTTGCAGCGGCATATTAACTTTCCTTTCTATATAAAAAACTTTTATAATGAAAATTTTAGCACATGAACTTAAGTCTGTCAATAAAACAGAATTTAAAAATTTTATTCATCGGGTTTTTACGGAAAACGGAATATTATCGAAAAAAATATAATATGCTTGTATGAAAAATTATATTCCGGTGTTGCAAAATTTAAAAATATGTTATATAATTATAGTGCAAAACAAAGACGGATTCGGGAGGAAGCTATGAACAAATATCAGCAGGAAATTTTGGAAAGAATATATCAGTCCTATGTCTGCGGCGGTGACAGCCTTAACTTTAAGCTTAAGAAAGACCCTCATGCCGATAAAACGGCGGCGGCTATAGAGGAGCTTGAAAGGGAAGAATATATTACCGTTGTTTCAAGGACGGAATATAATATTAAGGCGGCTGTGGCGGATAAAGGTATAGCCTTCGGCAACAGTGCCGTATAATGTATAATACGGAATAAACCGTAAATATTCACAAAAAAAGAAAAAAGTTTTTGCCGCTGCTTGACATTTGGTTTGTTTTGTGGCATAATGATGGGGTATAACGAAGCGTGGCTCAGTTTGGTAGAGCGCTGCGTTCGGGACGCAGAGGCCGCAGGTTCAAATCCTGTCGCTTCGACTTTTGAAGTAGTGGGATTGTAGTTTACAATCCCATTTTAATATTAAAAATCAGTAAATTTTTTAATTATATTCAGAGAGGTTACTTTATGAAAAAGATGTGTTTAATTTGTTTGTTTGTTGTTTTGTGGGGAATTTGCCCTGTTTACGGAGCGGAAATTTTTACGGCGCCTATAGACTCAAGACCTGTTTCAACGGATTACCTTGAGGCTTTGGCGGCGGTAAGCGGCGACGGCTTTACCTGTGTGACAGAGGACAGTCTCGACTATTTTTCGGGGAAAAGCGAGGGCGACCACATAGGCGACAGTGCCTCCGTAAGGGAACAGATTTACAATATGGCTTCGGAGAACAACTCTGAGGATTCAACCTTTATAATTAATCTGACCTCTTATCTGACAGGGGGTCTGGTAGGCAGCAGGAGCGGCGTAAACTACGGCGAAAGCAGCGAAGCGGCGGCGGCTCTCGAAAAGCTTATGACGGATTTTCCCCTGCCCAATTACTACATAAATATGTCTATGCCCAGAACCCTGCCCGACAGCCGCTTCGGGGATATTTGGACAACGGAGAAGGCTTACCCCGGCTTAGGCTCATTTTATCTTAAGGCAAACCCCGACAGTGGCAGAGCTTTGGAAATATCAACCAATTATTCAAGGGTAAGTGCCGCCCAGTTTCTTTTGGAGTGGTCATATGTTAAAAATCATCAGGCAATGGGAGAGCTTACAGACTGGGAGACGGCTTTTCTCAAATATTTTACGGCAAATTTTGAGAACAAAGACCCCTACAGACAATATTTGAACAGCTATAAAAGTCCCTATGAAAGCATAGCCGAGGCGGGGGCGAAGCTTATGAAGCTTTACAAAAAAGGCTGCGATTTTGAGCTTATTATTTCAGAGGACGATTTTCAGCTTCCGGATTTCATAATATATTTGAATGACGACAATCTGCTTGGGGACGATATAAAGTACAGTTTTGCCCTTAATTATATGCAGAATACTCTTTACGGCGAAGCAAAGGACGTTTACGGCTCTGCGGAGCTTGAAAAGGCCTTAGAGGGCAAGGGAACCCATATAAATTTCATATTCGGAACGGACGAGGTTCCCCAGCTTATATATGCAAGGGATTTATCCAAAAGAACGGGCATAATACCCTCTTTGAATTTAAAGAGTGAAAATGCCGTTTCAAGCGTAGCCAAATTTGACGTTATGAGTGCCGAAGAGGTTATGGCTTCGGCGGTGAATTTTGTTTGTGCAGGCAAAAGGAGAGCCGTAAGACAGACCGACATTTTCCTTTTCGACTACAACGGAGAAAAAAATTACAGCGCCTTTGTAAATTCTATGGAAACGGATTACAACAAGGGAAACGATATTGCACTTATAGAGCTTTACACAACAGACCAGACCGCAGCGGGAGAAAATTATCTTTTTAATATTTTGAAAGAGCGTTCCCTGAACGGGTATAATTTCGGCTTTCACTCTCTTGCCGCCTATTCCGCATGGAACACAACGGCAAATGCCGTAGGCTTAGGAGTAGCCGATGCGGCGGTATATTCCGTAAACAGGGAATTAAAGAACGACAAAGCCTTTGTTAAAGCGGCTTTGGAGGTTCTTTTGGTTCACGGTCTTGAGGACGGCTGGTATAACTGCAACGGAAAAAGACAGCTTTACGGCTATTATCCCTATTATGATGAAAACAATGTTGAAAAGCTCAGAGGAATTTTAGAGGAAAGCGGACTTGCAGAGGCCTTTGAAAACAAGAGCTATGAAACCTCCGAGGGTATGTTTACAACGGAAAAGGCGGAAATTTCAGAGTGTAATTTTCCGTGGAACAGAACCTTTGAGTGTTATATAGACGTAAACATAGATTAGTCAGTATATCAGGCGGCATATCGGGCGGTGTTTATATGCAGAAGATTTTTAAATTTTTTACAAGCAGGCTGTTTTTTATATTCATAGCCTTTCTGTTTCAGATATTAATATATTTTGCATTTTACAGAACTTTCGGCGATTACCTTGCGTACTTCTATGCTTTGGAAATTTTTGTAAGGATATTGGCTATTGTCTATATTTTAAACGACTCAACAGAGGCGGCCTATAAAATAGCATGGCTTATTCTTATTGTATTCTTCCCTTATTTGGGCAGTGTTTTCTACCTTGTTTTTTCGGGAAACAGAACCCCCAAATTCTTTAAAAAGAAATTTAATGAGGTGGCAAAAAAGGCCGGAAGTATTCTTATAAAGGGTGAATATTCAAACGCTGTTTACAGAGAAATAGCGGAAAACGACCCTTTGTTTGCCGGAATGTGCCGATATTTGGGCATTTACGGCGGCTTTCCCGTCTGCAAAAATGAAAAAACGGTTTTCTTCCCTACGGGAGAGGATTATTTTAAGGACCTGCTTTGGGAGCTTAAAAAGGCCGAAAAATTTATATTTATGGAATATTTCATAATAGAAGAGGGGCAGATGTGGGGTGAGATTCTCAAGATTCTAAAGAGGAAAGCGAAAGATGGTGTTCTTGTCAGGATTATGTATGACGATGTGGGCTGTCTTTCAAAGCTTCCTTTCGGATATTATAAGAAGCTGAGGGAAATGGGGATAGAAGCCTGCGTTTTTAACCCTATACGTTTTTCGATAAACATAATATACAACAACAGAGACCACAGAAAAATCTGCGTTATTGACGGGAAAACAGCCTATACAGGCGGCATAAATTTGGCCGATGAATATATAAATGCGGTTTGCCGTTTCGGTCACTGGAAGGACTACGGCGTTAAATTTACGGGAGAGGCGGTTTGGAATTTTACGGCGGCTTTTCTATCGGTTTGGGAATTTTCCTCCCTTGAGAGAATACCGGACTACACCATTTACAGGGCTTCCTTTAGAGCCGATAAGGAAAGAGAAAGCGAGGGAGGCTATATAATTCCCTTTGCCGACAGCCCCTTTGACGGTGAAATCGTATCGGAGAATGTGTATATGGACATTATAGACAAGGCCACGGAATATATCTATATAACAACGCCCTATCTTGTTCTTGACACAAGAACAATGAGTGCCCTTTGCACCGCCGCAAAAAGAGGCACGGACGTAAGAATTATGACGCCCCACATACCCGACAAAAAAACGGTTTTTCAGGCAACAAGAGCAAATTATAAAAACCTTATAAAAAGCGGCGTTAAAATATATGAATACACCCCCGGCTTCCTCCACGCCAAAAGCATAATCGCCGATGACAAAATAGGGGTTGTGGGCAGTATAAACTTAGACTACCGCTCCCTTTATCTCCACTGTGAAAACGGTCTGCTTATGTATGATGTGCCGGCTATAAGGGATATAAAGGCGGATAATTTGAAAATAATGGAGGTAAGCCGGGAAATATTGAATACAAAGGCGAACTTTGCAATAAGGCTTTTCCGTCTTGTTTTAAATGTGTTTGCTCCCCTTATGTAATATGTTGAATTTTACAGACTGCGGCAGAATTGACCGCAGTCTTTTTAAGCAGAAAATGTAATCAAAAAGTAACATAACTTGAGTTTGGTTTATGGTATAATAAATTTATATTAATTCTTATGCGGTTTTGGGGGAGAGAAAGTGGAGCTTAATTTAACTGAATTCGGGATAAGGCGTTTTATAAGCGACGGTCAGGAATTTTTTTACGGCAGACAGGACGCCGAAAATGGAATGGTAACAGGCGTAAGGCTTGTTGACAGCGAAAGAATAAAATTTGCGGGCAAAATTACAGAAGCTTCCGAAAGGGAATATCTTACGGAGGTGGAGTTTGATATAAAGGGTCTGCCTGTATGGTGCAGATGTTCCTGCGACAGAGAGGGCCGCTGCCGTCACACGGCGGCGCTGCTGTTTGAACTTATGAAAACAAAGGGCAGACAGGGCAGAAATTTAAGCACAAACTATGTTGCCTCAAAAAATCTTTTAAATCTTTTCGAGAAACGCCGTCTTGAGGATATGAAGCGGTTAAGCGTCGGGGCGGAGGAAAAGCACAACATAGAGCCCTATTTATATTTTGAAAACGGCAGGGCTGAGATGGAGCTGTATATTTCCAAATTCGGCAGGAGAAAGAAGAAAATAGAGGATATTTTCGAGTTTGCCATAGACGTAGACCGCAACAACGGCAAGGCCTTTAAGAAGTACGGCTACAACATAAACGGCTTCACCGAAAACGGCAGGGAGCTTTTGAATTTTATATACAACTGCTCCGAAATTAAGGCCGGCTATATAGCCCTTTCAAACCTGAGCGAGGACAAAAGCCGTTTTATATTAAACGGAAATTCCCTTGACAGCTTTTTTGAGCTTTTTAAGGGAAAGAGCCTTAACGCCTCGGTAAACGGAATCAAAAAAAGGCTTAAAACCGAAGAGGGAGAGCCTTATGCAAAGACCTCAGTTGAAACAACGGCAGGGAAAGTGATTTTTAAAAAGAATTTTGAGCTTTCAGCCGTATTCACAACCAACCTGTGGGGCTATATTCTTTTGGAGGACAAGCTTTACAGAACCTCGGCGGAGTATGCCGGAGTTATTAAGGACATAGAATCGGTTTTTAACATAGCCGGAGGGAAAGAGGTTGTTTTTGAAGCGGCGGATTTCAGCCGCTTTGTGGACTATGTTATACCCACCCTTGAAAAATTTGACCTGCTTGTAAGCCCCGGCAGAGTTTTCGACAGTCTTTCAATGACTCCCTTTAGGGCAAGCTTGTATATCGAGCCGAAAGGCAGGGGCATCTGCGGTTTTGTAAAATTTATTTACGGAGACACGGTAATAGACTATAACGATAAACGTGCCTACAGAGAATACAGAAACGACAGGGCGGAGACTGTTTTTAAGCTTGTTCTTGAGGGAATGGGCTTTTACGACGGCAGTTCCGAGGGCTTTGTTATGCTGAGAGAGGAACATATTTTCAGCTTCTTTAAATACGGTATAAATGCCCTCAGCAAAAACACCGAAGTTTTTTTAAGCGACGAGCTTAAGGCTGTTAAAAAATCGGCGGAAAAGAGCCTTACTATAGGGGTAAGATATGAGGGAAACCTTATTGAAATAGACTTTGACACCTCCACAATAAATTTGGACGAGCTTAAGGAGGTTTTAAGAGCCTATGATGAAAAGAAAAAATATTACCGCTTTTCGGACGGCAGGTTTATATCCGTTGAAGAAAACAAAATGTTTATTAAGTTTGTAAAGCTTTTTAATTTAGGCAAAAGAGAGCTTCAAAAAGGAAGCTTTTACACAAACGCCGGCAGACTTATGATTTTTGACAGGCTTTTTGACAAACACGAAAAAAGCCTTATAAGTATGGACAAAGGTTCCCGGCGGCTTATAGAACGCTTTAACGACCCCAAAAATCAAGACCTTGCCCTGCCTGTTTTCTACAGGGACATACTTCGGGATTACCAGAAAAGGGGCTATGAATGGCTTAAGGTAATAGGGGACTGCGGCCTTGGGGGAATTTTAGCCGATGATATGGGTTTGGGAAAGACAATACAGATTATAAGCTATTTAAACAGCAGATATAAATATAAAACAGAGGAAAAGCCCTCTCTTGTAGTCTGCCCTACGTCTCTTATTTTCAACTGGGAGGCGGAGCTTGAGACCTACGGCGGCGGCCTGAAATATGAAATTGTTTACGGCTCCGGCCAAAAACGCCGTGAAATCTTAAAAAGAAGCACAAATGTTTTTATTACCTCCTATGAAACTCTAAAGCGTGACTTTGAAATTTACGGCGGTATGGAGTTTGCCATTGTTGCGGCGGATGAAGCCCAGTTTATAAAAAACAGAGCCACCAGAAGCTTTATGACGGTTACGGCCTTAAAAAGCGAAACAAGGTTTGCTCTGACGGGTACGCCCTTTGAAAACAGTCCAAGCGAGCTGTGGTCGATTTTTGAGTTTGTTATGCCGGGGTATTTGGGGGTATATAAGAAATTTTCCTTGAGTTTTGAGAAACCCATAATGCAGAAAGGCGACAGGGAAAAAATGAAAGAGCTTAAAAAGCTTATTTCTCCCTTTGTTATGAGGAGAGAAAAGGGGGACGTTTTAAGGGATCTTCCCGAAAAGACGGAGACAAACCGCTATATTCTTATGACGGAGGAGCAGTCTAAGCTTTATCGGGCGGAGCTTCTCAAGGCAAGAGGCCTTATAGAGGCGGATTTCGGCAGAAATGAACTTAACCGCATAAAAATTTTGAGGGAAATAACGAGGCTCAGGCAAATCTGCGACCACCCGTCACTTTTCTTAGGGGGCTACAAGGGGGAAAGCGGAAAGCTTGACTACCTTATGGAGAATATAGAGAACTATATAAGCGGCAGCCATAAGGTTCTCATTTTCTCCCAGTTTACGTCTATGCTTGAAATAATAAAGAACCGTTTAAGCCTTAGGGACATTCCTTTCTATTATATAGACGGGGCTGTCCCGGCGGAAAAAAGGCTTGAAAGCGTTAATCTTTTCAACACCTCCGACAAGGTATCCGTTTTTCTTATTTCTCTTAAAGCAGGAGGAACCGGTCTTAACCTGACCGGGGCGGATATTGTTATTCACTTTGACCAGTGGTGGAACCCGGCGGTTATGGAACAGGCCTCCGACAGAGCCCACCGCTTCGGGCAGATTAAAAGGGTTCAGGTCTACAGTTTAATAACAAAGGGCACCGTTGAAGAAAAGATATTGAAGCTTCAAAAGAAGAAAAAACAACTTTTTAAAGAGGTTTTAAGCTTTGAAACAGGGCTTTTAAACAATATGACGAAAGAGGACATTTTAGAATTGTTTTCCTGATAATTTGATAATAAAGCCGAGGCGATAGCGGGATTCCTCTGCACCTTAAAGTGTAATTTACAATAAAAAAACAGCCGCTCTTATTCACCATAGTTTAGTTGGGTTTTAACAAATACTCTGAAGCTTACTGTTTATCGTGATAAAGCATCATAGTAAAAGTACACAAATCACATATCGAAAAATTGTGCAAACCATAAAAATTAAAACACGGTTTAAAAAAACTGTTGCAATTTAATTTGTGCAATATTATAATAATGTTGCACAAAGGTTACAAAGTTTATAAAGAACAAAAGTGCTTTTGCATGTGCAGTTTATACGTAAAGGAGGAAAGCTATTTTATGAGAAACAGTGTTAAAAAGACACTGAGCTTAGTTGTTTCACTGGCAATGCTTATTTCCTGTTTTTCCTCCGGTCAGCTTACGGTTTCGGCGGCTGACGGTATAACAGCGAAATTTGACGGCTGGTTTGAAACGGCTTATGCTGAATGGCTCCCTGTTAAGGAGGCGGGCTTCTATGAGGCCTATGTAAAATCATCAAGTGATTCAACCTATGAAATCCTTGACGATGAACTCATAAGACAGTATGACACATATGTAAGAGCTGACGCCGTAGGACTTGAGGCGGGCAGCTGTGATATGAAGATTGTGGCTTTTGATTCGGAGGGAGGCGAAGAAATAGCTTCTGTTGAAAAAACGGGAATAACCGTTGACGCTTACGACAGAAACGGCTCTGCTTTTTCTTCAAATTCAGGTTATTACAGCGAAGGCGGCATAGGCGCCTACAACAATGACGGAACCCTTAAGTCAGGCGCAAAGGTTTTCTATGTAACGGCCGACACAGCGGCCACCATTACAACCGACGTCATCACAAGCAGCAAGGGTTCAACCACATCCTACACGGGCTTACAGGCCATAATCACAGCCTATCAAAAGGGCTATGACTCAACCCCCGTTGCTTTTCGTTTTGTGGGAACGGTAACGGCGGACGATGTCGACGGTTTCGACAGCTCGCCAGAGGGCATACAGATTAAGGGCAAGAGCGAAAACACCGCTATGAATATGACCTTTGAGGGCATAGGCAATGATGCGGCGGTAAGCGGCTTCGGCTTCCTTGTTAGGTATGCCGGAAACGTAGAATTCAGAAATTTCGCAATCCTTAACTGTATGGACGACGGAATTTCACTGGACACAACAAACGAAAACATTTGGGTACACAATATGGATTTCTTCTACGGTCAGGTAGGCACCGACAGCGACCAGGCCAAAGGCGACGGTACAGTAGACGTAAAGGGAGATTCTCAATACATAACCATTTCCTATAACCATTTTTGGGATTCGGGCAAGTCGTCTCTCTGCGGTATGAAGTCCGAAACGGGAAACAACTACATCACCTACCACCACAACTGGTTCGACCACTCGGACTCAAGACATCCCCGTGTAAGAAGTATGGCGGTTCACATTTACAACAACTACTTTGACGGCAACGCAAAATACGGCTCGGCTTCGGCTATAGGGGCGCAGCTCTTTGTAGAGCAGAACTTCTTCAGAAGCTGTAAATATCCCGTTCTTATAGGCGGTCAGGGTCATGAGGGCGGAACAACTCTTTCAGGTGAAATAGGCGCTCCCATAAAGATGTACGCAAATATTATGAGCGGTACATACTCCTACACCGACTATTCTTCAAGCACTGACGACTTTGACGGCTACACTGTAAGCAGCAGAAGCGCAACAATCCCGTCAACGGTTACAAATGCAGACGAAACATATACCTACGACAACTTCGACACCGAAAACCCAGAGGATTTAAGTGTTGATGAAAGCTCAATCGATTCGGCGGCTGATATTCCGGCTATAGTCATGGCGGAAGCCGGCAGGTGTAACGGCGGCGACATATTCTATGAATTTGACGATGACACAGAGGACACAAACTCAAGCGTTATCACGGATCTCAGAAGTCTTATCGACAACTATACAACATCTTTGGTAGCGGTAGGCGGTACGGTTTCATCTGCCTGTGATGAATCGGCAGACCCAAGCGCAGCTACAGGCGTAGACGGCTGTACAGATTACACCGACAGAGAAGAAGATCAGGCGGACGAAGCGGCTGAGGCGGCGGCAGGCTACAGCAGCGATAACGATGATGACGATGATGACGATGATACAGACGCAGCGACCGAAACCACAACGACAAGCTCCTCAGATTATGACCTTAAGCTTGTAGGCTCCGATATTTGTTCGGAAACCACAACCTTAACGGCAACAGCTTCATACACCGGAAGTGGCTCATCCTCGGAGACAAATGCTTTTACCGTTTACGCTTCTTCCGATAAATATGTTACCATAAACGGTGACCAAATAAGGCTCGGCGGCGAAGGTACCGTAGACGGAACAAGCAGCACAAGAGTTATTGCCGTAACTCTTTCCAAGGCAGGAACCATTACCGTAGATGCCGCATATCCTACTTCATCAAGTAATACCATAGGGACAGGCGACGACAGATATATTGCTGTTTCCGACGGTTCATCTGAGCTTACGACAAAAGCCATTTCGTACGGCGAATCCGGCACGCTCACATATACCGCTTCAAGTGCGGGAACATATTACATCTATTCAACGGGGTCAAATCTTTACGTAACTCTTGTGGGTGTAAGATATTCTTCCGACTCAGGCGATGCCGCAACCGAATCCACAACCGAATCTACAACCGAAGTCTCAACCGAATCCACAACCGAGGCCGAAACGGAAGCCGCAGCATATGACCTGAAGTTAGCTGCTTCCGACATTTCCGATACGGAGCTGACATCGGCGCAGGCATATACGGGCAGCGGTACCTCTTCGGAGGAAAATGCCTTTACAATATATGCTTCCGCTGAAAAGACGGTTGAAATAGGCGACGGTGTAATTAAGCTCGGCGGCGCAGGCTCCTTTACAGACGGAATGCCGGACTACAGGGTTATTCAGGTAACCCTTACGAAAAGCGGTACAATTACGGCAACGGCAATTTCAACCTCGAAAACCGCCACAAGAATACTGAATATAACCGACGGTTCATCGACAACTACTCTTGCGGCGTCCATAAGCACAAGCTCGGCAGCCACAAAAACAACTGATACTCTTTCGGCCGGAACATATTATATCTACTCTGCCAACGGCGGAATTAATGTTTCTCTTATAGGTGTAATATATTCAGACGAAGAGGACAGCTCGGAAAGCACAACCGAATATGTTGACGACGGCAACGCCGATGAAACCACTGAGGAGACTTCAGAGGAAACCTCGGAGGAAGAAACAGACGATGACACCGAAACCACAACACAGGCCACGGAGGGTACTCTTGTCTGGAACAAGACCACAAGTGAAAACACCTTAGGTGTATCTTTCTCAGGCAATTCGTGGAATGATGCAGACGATTATCCTATTACATACGGTGATTTGACGCTTACGGCTGCTGTTAAGATGGAATCAAGTACAAGGTTTGCGTTTACAACCGCAGCTTCGGGAAAACTGACTCTTATTCTGTATTTAACGGCGAATAATCCCACAATTAAGGTTGACGGAGTATCGTATTCCCTTACCTCCGACACAGCTCTCAGGTCTGACGGATACGGCTATATTTTGGAGATAAGCGGCCTTGAAGCAGGAACTCATACGGTTACAAAGGGTTCTGTTACTTATTTGTATTACGCAAGCGCGGCTCTCAGCTCTGTAAGCGGCGATGTTGACGGCGACGGCAATTTGGACGTTTTGGATGCGGCCATTGTTCTTAAGATAGCATCGGGAATCCTTTCCGAAGAAAATTACAGCAACGCAGACTGTGACGGCTCAGACGGAATAACCGTTCTTGACGCTGTTTGGATTCTCAATCACCTGACAAGCTCAGATTCGGACGATACGACAGAGTCCACAACAGAGGCTGACAATACAACCGAAACCACAACCGAAAGCAGCTCCGCTGTGTACAGTTCGGGCTTTACTTGGTTGTATAGCAGTGACGGAGAGACTTATCCTGATGGTTTGACTATTACAGGCTTAAGCACTAGCAGCAGTCACTCTGCTTCACAGGATATAAGCTTTTCAGACGGTACAAAATTTTCAAGTGAGCTGAAGGTTGCCAGTGGTGCTGTTATTACAGTAAATGCAGGTGTTGCAGGCACAATTACACTGTATATTGTACGTAACAAGAACAACACTACAGGCACGGCTGATGTAACAATAAACGGCGAATCATCTACAGATTTGTCATATTCAGCCAATGATAATACAAGTGCAGTTGTTTCTACAATAACTGTTTCGGCAAATGATGTTGTAACAATTTCACCGACAGGCGAAGCTTTGCTTGGGAAGATTGTATACACAGCTTCATAAATTATTTTGGCAAATTAGGAGGAAATATATGAAATTAAAGCGAATTTTAGGATTGATGAGTGCTTTTGCGGGCATCGGGATTTTCTCTGTATGTGCATACGCCGGAACTATGACTGTTGAGGACGTTACGGGAGCAGCCGGAGGCACGGTAGAGGTTAATGTTTACATTTCGCCGTCAGAAGACAGCACAGCGGAAACCTTAAATGCTTTCACTATGAATCTGGCCTATGACAGCGATGTTTTGACGCCTGTTGATACAGGAGAAACGGACACCTTAGGGGCTGCGTTGTATGCTGCGGCAGCAGACAGCATTTCATCAGGCATATTCCAAGCAGGTATTGCTGAGGCAGGAAAACTGACCGTAAGCTGGGCTGATGCAGATTATATCACATATTCTGAGAAAACGCTGCTCTTTACTGTAGAATTTACTATTGATGCAGACACAACGGAAAGTTCAAGCTCTGTCAGCTTAACCGTAACATCACTGGCTACAGACAGCTCAACCCTTGCCGATTCCGACACACTGGCAGCATATGCCGCCGAGGGCACGGTAACAATCGGCGACTCAAGCTTCTTAAGAGGCGACGCTAACGGCGATGATGAAGTAACTATTGAAGATGCAGCAAGAATTGCACAGTATCGAGCCGGTCTTGCTGAAATAGATGATGCTTATATGACGCAGGCAGATGCTAATGATGATGATGTAACCATTGAGGATGCAGCAAGAATTGCACAGTATCGAGCCGGTCTTACAACTATACCGGATTAATGGAGGTTTATAAATGAAAATCAAAAAGATAGTAGGTTTTGCTATTGCTTTAGGAGCAGCATTGGTTATGTCTGTTGCTGTAAATGCGGCTACCGAAATTAAGGCAGGAGATGTTTCTGAAGTAAGTGGTTATATTGCGGTGCCGATTGAATTGTCATCTATAGAACTTTCTAAATTATATGCTTATGAAATTATAATAAATTATGATTCAACTTATTATTCACCGTATACTGCCGTTGACGGACTTACATATTCAACTTTGTTTGGTACTTCAAGTTATGGTTCAATGACACCGAATCTTGCATATGGAAACAATCAAGCTTACCTGAATTGGTATGTGACAGGTGCATCGTATCCTGATCCTACAGCCGGCACTGTTACATTGGCGACTGTTTATTTTTCGTTATCAGATACAACCCATACACCTTCAAGCAACGATTTTACAATTACCAGAATCAGATTGTCTGATACCACGGAAACTCAATTTTATTGCACGTCTTACTTCACCTTTGACGTAACAGGCGACCTCGGCGGCAACAAGGTTGTAGCTCTTTATGCTTCCACAGACGGCGGCAGTACTAAGCAGAAGCTTGAATATTATACAAGCACTGACTGGGAAGATGGAACCGAGTATGCCGATGCAACCACAAGCTTCCTTGTAGCTGTTAAAAATGAAACGGACACATCGGGCGCAAGTGTGGTTAATATTACCATATACGGTGAGTTAGAGGACGGAACATATGTTGCACTTGGCGACTATGCCCAAGAAGGCTTCTTGGTTCAGACATTTAATTAAGGAGGAGTGATATATATGAGAAAATATGAAAAACCCGTTTTAAAGGTTTGCGAAATCAGAAATGAAAATATAATCACCACCTCCGGCGGTCTTGTAGTCGACAGCGGCAGCTTCACAGGTGTAGGCGAAAACACAATCACTTACTGATAAGCGGCAAACAAAAAGCAAAAGCAATAAACAAAAAAAGGAGCGGCCCCAAACCGCTCCTTTAAAATACCCCGCTGTAAACCCAATTCCCCCAAACCGTTCTTGACTGTAAGGCAGTAAAAATTTTCCCAAAATATCTCAAATTTTTGAAAAATATTTTTTTGAGGAATATTGTATTTGTTACAGTTCAGCCCACAATGTCATTTATTTAATTTAAGGGGCAATTTTTCAATTAAGGGTGTAACCAAA
>JAJQFB010000039.1 GCA_021201395.1 Clostridiales bacterium
TTTGTTATGCAACTTTTTATTTATTGTACAAAATTTCTTACTTTCACGTTATATCTCCGCTTGCTTCAAGCTCATCATAGGAAACGTCCACAAGCTCTCCGTTTTCATTAAACATAAGCTCCTGAGGCTCAAGACTTTTATTGTCTATGTAATTTAAATATCCGGCAGCCGCCACCATAGCTGCAAGAGCCGTTATAATAATTTGGTTCTTTTTCAAAACAAACATCTAATTCCCTCCCATTTTTAAAACCTCTATTTTATTTGCATCTATTCCGAAAAGCGCGCAGCAGGCACTTATCAAAGAGCTTTTTACCTCAACCGCCCCTCCTCCTTCACAGGTTATAAGCACACCCTCGACTTCGGGGTAACTCTTATTAATAATATATGGCTGATTTTCCCCGGTTAGAAGTGTTTTATACTCTTCTTTTTCCGAATCGCCGGAGCTTCCGCCGGAGGCCTTTTCTTTGGATCTATCCTCCGCAAGACTGCTTCTGCCGTTGTTTTTAAGGGTAATCATAACCTCTATCTTCCCTACCCCGTTCGCTTTTCCCAAAATTTTTTCAAGCTCCGTTTCAAGCTCCCTGCGGTAGTCCGCATCTTCTGTTTCTTCACCTGCTTCGGCTTCCGCTTGAGAAGCGGCTTCCGTCTTGTTTTTGCCGTCCCTGCCGTCAAACATACCACCTATCAAAATAAGCCCTATTCCTACGGCAAGAGCCGTAAAAATGTTTACAAAGGCTCTTCGGCTTGCCCCCTTGTTTTCAAATAATTTTTTAAAAAAGCTCATTCTTCCCACTCTCCCGTAATAATTACATACTCCTCCTCAAGGCCGCAAAGCTGTGAAACAATCCTTTTAAGCCCTCTCGTGTCCTTAATAATTTCCCCCTCAATATAAACCTCTGTCACGTTAAAGCTTCCGTCTGTTTGAACACTGACCGACCCTTCCTCAACATATGCCTTGCAAAGCTCCTCTATTCTCTCCTCCAAAGCTTTTTTTATACTCCTCCGTTACAATATCCCTGTTTTCTTCACCGCCGCCGAAAAGCTCTTGCCCTGCGGCGGCTCCGTTTTTAAGAACATAGTCTTGAAGCTTAGGCAGCTCTGTTTTAACAAACCTGCTTATGGGATTCAGCATAACCACCATAAACATAAGCCCCAAAAAAAGATTTATATAGGCTCTGAAGCTGCCCTCGGGGGTCAAAAGCCTGACGACCGCGGAAAATATCATAAAATAGCCTATATTTCTTATGTAGCTGTAAATTTCCTCCATACAATCACCCGATTACCCTATGGTTAAAGCGGTAAAAATAAGAACCGCAAAAACAAATATATAGCCTATAACAAATTCTATGCTTAAAATAAGCAGGGTTAGATCCCCTAAGCTGTCCAAAAGCTCAACTATCCTCTTGTCGCAGACAGGCTCCGTAAGCCCGGCAATAAGCTTAAAGGCAAAGCCCACGGTCAGGGTCTTTACAAGGGGCAAAAGAGCATAAACCATTATAATAAGAGCAAACACAAGCCCCGTTCCGCTCCTTATGGAGCCTAAAACCGCAAAGCCCGTATCAAGGCCGCCTTTACAATATCTCCTGCCACGGGAACCATACCCACAATATTCTCAGCCCCTTTTTTAACTGCACTCTCCCCCAAAGAGGAGCTCAGCCTGTTAAGACCCACAATAAATGTAAAAATAACAGCCGCCCCCTTAATCCCGTATTTAACGGCGGCCTTTAACACCTCAAAAAGTTTTTCCGTCATTTTCTCTTCGGATATGTAATTTACAACGCATATAACCCCCAAAAGCTTCATAAGGGGAACCAAAAAATAATTAACTCCGTTTGAAACAAAGGCAGAGCCTACGGTTACGGCTCCGCTGTAGGCCATAGCCCAAACGGGGGCTCCCCCTGCCGCAATAACCGCAAGTATAAGGGGCAGACCACCTGTAACAATTTCCGTTATGCCCTCGGAATATTCCCCCAAAAGCCTAACCATAGGCAGGTAAGCCCCCATAGCCGTCCCCACAGTCAGCATATAGCAAACCCCGAAGCCCGTTTCGGCGGTTTCCTTGTCCGTAAAGCTTTCCGCAAGATTTTTAAGAAAACCCCCTAAAACCGCAGCAACAATTAATATCTTAAGCCCCATAACCGCTTCAAGCCCCTCTCCCAAAAGCCTCGAAAGGGCAAGGCCGGCTATTTGCCTCCAAAGCCCCTCCGTGTCTCCTGAGGCGGTTTTTATAACCATAGACCTGAAATCTACGGAAATACCCGTGTTTTCTTCAAAGGCTTCGGCGGCCTCGGAAAAGCTGAAATCCGAAAGGCGGCCGTCAAGGTCTGCCCCGAAAACGGGAAGCGCCCCGAAAAACCACAGCATAATTACAAAAGCAATTTTTTTCATATGTATATACCCCTCTACGGCATAAGCTCCCCGAGCATATCCAAAAGACCGGTTATAACGGGGAGTGAAACAATAAGAATTATTATCTTCCCTCCCAGTTCTATTTTATCCCCTATGGAGTCCTCTCCGAAATCACGGCAGAGCCTTGACCCGAAAGAGGAAATATAGGCCACAGCCACAATTTTCAATATAAGCTTTACATAGCCGTTTTCCCCCTCAAGAAGGCTGTCTATTCTCTCAAGCAGGCTTATAACCGCCCCAAGCTTAGGCAGTATGTAATTTAAAATCAGTATGCAGGTAATGACGGTTATACCTATGGCAAGCTGTGGGCAGTCCTTTTTAAGTGTTACGGAAAAGACCGCCCCTATAAGGCCTACTGCGGTAATTTTATATATGTCCATAGATCCTCACAGTGAAAAAATGGTTTCCATTGTGGTAAAAAGGTCGCTTATGTATTGTATCAGCCAAAACAAAACCACAACAAGCCCTGCCAGTGTCGTCATCATCGCCTGTTCCTCCCTACCTGCTCTTATCAAAACCTGATTCAAAACCGCCACAAGTATGCCCGTGGCGGCAATTCTGAAAACAATTTGTATGTCCATCTGCGCCCCTCCTTATAAAAGCAAAACCGCCGTCAAAAGCCCCGTTAAAACGGAAAGGCTTCTGTAAAGCCGTCTTGCCCCCGAAAGCTCGTTTTTAAGCTCCTTTGTTTTTCGGTCTATATAGCCAACCGTAAGCTCCATGCCTCTGTCTTGTTTTTCAATGTCTAAGCACTCTATTATTTTTCCGAAAGGATAAAGAGCCTCTATATCCTCGGCCTTTAAATAGGTCTTTTCATAATTATAGGTTAAGGCTCTTATCCACGCCCTATCTATGCTCTCGCCCCCTTTAAGCCTTTCCGAAAACTCCTTAAAAATATCCTTAACAGGCTCTTTAAGCCTTTCGGAAATGTTTTCACAGCTTATAACCGCCGGGGACATATTAAGCTCCATATCTCCCCTTAAAAAGCCTATTCCGAGGCCTATTTCCGTAAGCTGATCCCCTCTTAAGGCCTTTCGGCAGGCAAAGTATTCTCCTATTATAAAAAAACAAATTACAGTTATTGCCGTTCCCGTTATTTTAAAAATGTTAAACATAAATTTTCTTTATTTTTCCCTTCCCTTTCTCGTTTTCAAGAATAACGACACATTTAAAAACGTCATCAAAAGCCCCCCTGTTCAAAGCCCTCGCCGTGAAGAGTGGCTATTATCCCCACGCCCATATATGAGGCCTTTAAAACCGCTTCTTTGTCGGCCTCCCCTCCAAGCTCGTCCACGGCTATAATATCCGGTGCAAGCCCCCTTACAAGAAGCTCTATGCCCTCCTTTTTTGAAAAGCCCTCCAAAACGTCCGTTCTTATGCCTAAATTGTCAAAGCAGTTAAGCTCCCCTCTTTCATCGCAGACCCCTACTGTAAAGCCCTGACGGCTCAGCTCCCTGACAGTATCCCTCAAAAGCGTTGTCTTTCCGCAGCCCGGCGGCGAAATTATAATGGTATTCTTAAAGCCGCCCCTGTAAATTTCCCCAAGCTCCCTGCCGCAGCCCTTTACGTCAGAGGGTATACGAATATTAAGAGATGTAAAATCCGTTATTGTTTTAACCTCTCCCCTTTCAATAACCGCCCTGCCGCAGATTCCCACTCTGAAGCCCCCTTTAAGGGTAATAAATCCCCTTTTAATCTGCTCCCTGAAAGCATAGGGGGAATATTCCGACATTTTGGAAACAAGCCCCTTAAGGCTCTCCCTGCTTAAGGCCGTTTTGAGAATTATTTCCCTTTCCGCATATTTTAGTATAACGGGCTCGTCCGCTCTTATTCTTATTTCATTAAGACCCTCTGAATTTTTTTCCGATATTTCCTCTCTTAACTCACAGCTTAAATACCTTTCCAAAACCTGCCGTATTTTCATTTGTCCTCACCTCTTAATTAACTCTATGCTTCCGAGATTTTTATTATTCCGTATATTTATTTCTTGTTTTGGGAATATTTTAAAGGCGGGGCAAATATAAATATTATTAATTATAACAACAGAAAAAGGTGATATATATGAATAATTACAATGAAAATACAGGCCGCAGGGTGACCTTGAGAGGCTCTTCGGCAAGAACCTCCTCTCTTCGCCGAACCTCCGCAAAAAAAGAAAAAAGCGGCTTTTTAATAAGGCTTAATATATGCCTGACAGTAATAGCCGCCGTCTTTCTTCTTTCGAGGATAAACACGGAAGCCACAAACAAAATAGCCCAAAAGGCGGAAAGTCTTATTTCGGAGCAGACCTCCTTTTCCGACATAAAGGACAAGGCCGCAGAGGTTTTTATGTCGGTAACATCGGGAAAGGCCTCGAAAGGCGTTTTTTCTGATACCGATTCAAATATCGAACAGAGCATAATCGACACCGCAGCTCAGGACAAAGCCCTTGAGGAACAGCTAAAAAACAGATAAGCACCGTTCGTATAGAGCTTACGGACGGTGCTGACCAAGGAGAATGGCTCTTCCCCGTAAAAGGCGGAACTCTTTCCGACTTTTTCGGCGAAAGGACAAGCCCCATAACAGGCAAAACAGAGCTTCACAACGGCATAGACATAGCCGTCCCCACGGGAACCGAGGTTATGGCTGCCGTTTCGGGAGAAATTATCTCAGCCGGAAGCTCCCCAAGCTACGGCTTATATATAAAAGAACAGACGGATAACGGCTGCACCCTCCTCTATGCCCATCTTTCGGAGCATAAGGCCTCGGAGGGGGAAAGAGTTGAAAAAGGGGACGTAATAGCCCTCTCGGGTATGACAGGCTGGGCAACAGGCCCCCACCTCCATTTTACGGCGGAAAAGGACGGAGAAGCCTTTGACCCCCTGACTCTTTACAACGGTTCATACCCCAACTGAAAAAACCGAAAAAAAGAGCATTTACGCAAATTTTTCTGTGTAAATGCTCTTAAAATATGGTATAATAAATTAATTTCAAATCACACTTGACGAAAATCGGAGGAAACAGAGTATTATGGAATATTTAGACGTTTTAAACCCGGACGGAACCCCTTCGGGAGTAATAAAGGAGCGTTCCGCCGTTCACTCAGACGGCGACCTTCACAGAACCGTTCACATATGGATAACAAGGAAAAACCCCGAAACGGGAGAGCCTCAAATTCTCCTCCAAAAAAGGAGCAAAAACAAAGACTCCCACCCCTCCTGTTTGGATATATCCTCAGCAGGTCACATAGAAGCAGGGGCAGGCTATACGGAAAGTGCCTTAAGGGAGCTTTATGAGGAATTGGGTATAAAAGCGGTGGAAACCGACCTTAAATATTTGTTTATGTCAAGAAAATACAAAAAGGATATATTTTACGGCAAAATATTTAAGGATAATCAAATAAGCAGGGTCTATATTTTGAAAAAAGATATAAGCATTTCCGACTTAAAGCTTCAAAAATCTGAAATTGAAACGGTTATTTGGCAGGATTACAAATATATTTTGACAAAGCTTGAAAAAAACGACCCTGATTATTGTATTGTTTATGAAGAATTTATTAAACTTGGTAAATTTCTCGATTATTAAATATAATTTAATCTTTGACTAATTTTATGTTAATGAACCTGTGCTTTAATGTGAGTGAATAAATTTCCAAAAACTTTAAAAAAATAGGAGTGATTTCCCCTTATGAAAAAAATAATGTCCTTTCTGAAAAGGCTTGTTCCCAAAAGAAAGCTTTTCAGAATACTCATACCCTTAATATTAATAATAGCCATAGCGGCGGCCGTAATTATAATACGGTTCAGAGCAAGCTCGAATAACCGCCGCGAAACGGACCCCACAATGGGGCTTATCGAAACCGTTTCAACACAGGATTTAAGCGAAACCGTAACGGCTTCGGGCACCGTCCTCTTAAACGATGAAATAGAGGTTTATGCCGAGGGAGACGTAAATATCGTCCGCTCCATACTTGTTGAAGAGGGAGATGTTGTAACCGCAGGCGACCTTCTTGTGGAATATGACATAGACGATACGAAAGAATCTCTTGAAAATTCCATAAGAGATTTAAAGCGTGATATTGAAAGCGCAGAGCTTTCCCTTCAAAGCCTGTCTCTTGCGGCAACGGGTTCAGACCTTGAAAAGTTTCAGGACGCAGTTACAACAGCAGAGATAAACCTGCAAAATGCAAACGTAACCTATAACGGCTACACAACAAAGCTGTCCCAACAGCAGACAACAATAGACACGACCCAAACAGACGTAGACAGAGCCCAAAAGGACTATGACAACTGTTTGGCTCTTATGGAAGTGGGCGGAGCAACACAGTCGGAGCTTGACGACTGTGAATATGCCCTGACAAACGCAAAGGACACACTTACAAAGGCTCAGGACGACTATAACGACCTGCTAGACGAACAGGAAAGTGCAAGGCTCAGCGTTTTAAGTGCTGAAAACAGTCTGAGCGAAGCTCAAACAGCTCTGTATGAGGGTCAAAACCCCTTATCCTCGGAAAGCTCTCAGATTTCCTATAAACAGCAGCAGCTCAACATAGAAGCCTTAAAGGACAGCTTATCCGACTATGAACAGGACTTAGCGGAGCTTGTCTATTACACCTATGCCGATGTTTCCGGAACGGTAACGGAGGTTTGTATAGACGAGGGTACATATACGGAGGAAAACACCATTATTATGTATGTTGCCGACTTTAACGACCTTATTGTCAGTGCAAACATAGAGGAATACGATGCACCTCTTTTGGCTCTGGGACAAAAGGTAACAATGACCTCCGACGGCCTTGAGGACAAGGTTTACACAGGCACGATTATTAAAATTTCTCCAAGCGCCGACGACACATCCACAAATATGGGTACTGAAACAACAGTGCCTATAGAAATTTCCGTAGACAACCCGGACGGAATCTTAAAGCCGGGCTACAGCCTTGACCTTGAAATAACCGTAAGCGAAATGAGTGATTTGCTTATGATTTCAACCTCCTCTATTTCGAGAGATGAAAACGATGAAAGCTTTGTTTACAGGATTAACAATGAAAACAAGCTTGAAAAGACGGTTATAACAACAGGTGATTCAAGCGATGTTTATATCGAGGTTTTAAGCGGCCTTTCGGAGGGCGACAGAATAGTTTCAAGTATATTTGACGGCATAGAAGAGGGAATGACCTTAGAAGAGCTTATAGAGCTTAACAGCGCAAGAACGGCGGAAATAAGCGCCGAATCGAAAGCGGCAGGCAATGAAAACGGAGGCATGAATAATGATAGAAATAACCAAGCTAACCAAATGTTACCGTCAGGGGGCTTTGGCGGTGGAAGCCCTCAGGGGGGTGGACCTATGGGTCGATAAGGGTGAATTTGTATCCATTATGGGCTCCTCAGGCTCCGGAAAGTCTACTATGATGAATATTTTGGGCTGTCTTGACAAACCCACTTCGGGAACCTATATCCTTGACGGCATAGACATCTCAAAAACTCCCGACAAAATGCTTTCGGAAATAAGAAATAAAAAAATAGGCTTCGTTTTCCAGTCCTTTAATCTCCTGCCTAAGCTTACCGCAAGGGAAAATGTAGAGCTGCCTATGCTCTATGCAGGGAAGCCTGCGGCGGAAAGGCACAAAAAGGCGGACGAGGCTCTTGAAAAGGTAGGCTTAACCGACAGGGCGAAGCATAAGCCCAACGAGCTTTCAGGCGGTCAGAAACAGAGAGTGGCCATAGCCAGAGCCTTGGTAAATTCCCCCTCTATAATCTTAGCCGATGAACCTACGGGAAACCTTGACTCAAAATCCACCTTTGAAATTATAGATATATTTAAAGGCCTTAACGGCGATGGCGCCACTATAGTTATGGTCACACACGAACCGGACGTAGCCGCCCATACAAGGAGAATCGTTACTTTCAAAGACGGTATGGCAATAAGCGACGAAACAGTTGAAGCCTTTATAGAAAGGGGCGGTGTATAATGCCTATAGGCGAAAATATAAAATCAGCTCTTAAAAATGTGCTTTCAAATAAAATGAGAACCTTTCTTACGATGTTAGGTATAATTATAGGCATAGCCGCCGTTATAGCCATATTTTCAATAGGAAACGGTTCTCAGGCTCAAATAGAGGAGCAGTTTGACAGCTTAGGCGTAGGAAGAATGACCGTTTCCCTAAGAAGCAACTCAAGCCGTCAGCTCTATTCAAGCAACGCCCTGACCCTTGACGACTATGAGCTTTTGATGGGAACCGAGGGTATAAAGTACATATCCCCTACCTATTCCTCAAGCAACTGTTATGTTAAGCTTCTTGACCCAAAGGAAACGAACACAGCTTCAATAACGGGAGTCGGAGTGGAATATTACGACATAATGTCGCCGACTCTCCTTTACGGAAGCTATATAACGGAAACTCAGGTTGAGGAAAAGAGCAAGGTTGTTGTTATAACAAATACAACGGCAAACAAGGTTTTCGGCTACTGTTCCTATGCTTTAATAGGAGAACAGATTTCCCTTAAATCCTGGAAAGGCTCTCAGAAATATACAATAGTGGGCATTGTAAACGACGACAGCGAATCCGCTTCGTCACAGTACGCGGACGAATACCCCGAAAGTATAATTATGCCAATTACAACAGCCCAGAGGCTTTTTAACCAAAAGTGGCTTACAAACATAACCTTAACCGCAGAGGACCCCGACAATACAGACGAGCTTTCCGAAAGAATCATAGCAATTCTTGACGAATATCACGGAACCTCGGAAATATATAACTGTGAAAGCACAACCGCCCAGCTTGAGGCTATGAACGAGGTAACAGGTACGGTTACCCTGCTTATAAGCGGAGTTGCGGCAATTTCCCTTATTGTCGGCGGTATAGGCGTTATGAATATTATGATGGTAACCGTAACGGAGCGTACAAGAGAAATAGGAATAAGAAAATCGATAGGAGCAAAAAACAGCGACATAATGCTCCAGTTTGTGGTTGAGGCTATAATTCTTACCTTTATGGGCGGAATTATGGGAATAATAGTCGGGTGGATCGCCGGTATGATTGCCGGCAAAATAATAGGCTCGGCAAGCGTAATTTCCGTAAATTCGGTGATACTTGCCGTGTCAATCTCCGCCGCCATAGGCATAATCTTCGGAGTTTATCCCGCCCGTAAGGCCTCCCTCTTAGACCCTATAGAAGCCCTGAGATATGAATAAAATTTAAACCTCAAAAGGGGGCTGCCCGATAAACCGGCAGCCTCCTTTTTTATTATTATACAATATTTACGGGTTTGCCCTCAAGATATGCCTTTAAATTATCACAGACTATATCGGCTCTTTTATACATAGCCTGAACAGAGGCAAAGGCTATGTGGGGTGTGGCTATACAATTTTTTGCACTAAGCAGGGGGTGGCCGGGGTCAATAGGCGGCTCGGTTTCAAACACATCTACGGCTGCTCCGGCGATTCTGCCCTCATTGAGAGCCGAAGCAAGGGCTTCACTGTCAACGATAGGCCCTCTTGCCGTATTTATAAAGACAGCGTCTTTTTTCATAAGGGCAATTTTTTCGGCATTAATCATACCTATAGTTTCCTTGTTTTGAGGAACGTGGAGAGAAATAATGTCGCAGGTACTCATAAGAGTGTCCAAATCCACAAAGGTTACTCCCTCTATGTCCTTTTTCGTTCCGGAATAGGCATAAACCCTACAGCCGAAAGCCTTGGCTATACCGGCAACTCTCAGGCCTATGGCGCCTGCTCCTATTATACCGAAATTCTTTCCCTCAAGCTCCGGCCCAACAAGACCGTCTTTTGTTCCGCCCTTTCTGACGGCCTCATTGCAGGCTATTATATTTCTGTAAAGGTCTATTACAAAGCCGAAAACCAAATCCGCCACAGCGGAGGTTGAATATCCGGCGCAGTTTGACACCTGTATTCCTCTTTCACGGCAGTATTCCATATCCACATGGCCATAGCCCGTAAAAGCCACGCATATGTATTTGAGCTTGGGACATTTCTCCATAACAGCCCTCGGATATTTGAAATTGGAAAGCACAACAATATCCGTATCTCTGCTTCTTTCAATAAGGGTTTCCGTATCCTCCCGTCTGTCTTTGTAACATACAACCTCCGCCATGTCTCCCACGGAGGCCGTAAGCTTTTCCCGAAGCGCCTCAAAGGGAATCCCCAAAGGTTCCAAAACAGCAATCTTCATATAAAATCTTCCTTTCTGTATTTATTTTTAATATATACCTGATAGCCCTCTCAGCCGTTTATATTTTCTATATTATATCATAAATTTCCCTGCATTTACAGAGTGATTTTCAAAATCAAAAAATTAACTGTTATTTTTTTATAGTATATACTGCTTTGCAGAGCATAAATATAGGGAAGCGATGATTAATTCGCCGAAGCAGATTTGCCGCAGATTTTTCGAGTGTGAGGAAGGCATTTGAGGGCGCAGCCGGAGCCTACGCTGAAAATGCGTGACGAAGCAATCGGAAAAATAGGCGGTGAAGCTGCGAAGAGCTAATTAATCAGCGGTTCCATAGTCTTTTTTAACAAAAAATTTTTATAAAATCGAATTTCTTTATTGAACATTACAAAAATATGTGATATAATTGAATTTAAGGAAATCAGCTGAGAGCTAAACCGCAGGAAATACATATAAGAAACAAGGGAGGTTATTTAATGGAACATCATAATCCGCTTTTGAACAGCAGCGAAGTGTCTAAAAAATTTTTTACTATCGGTGAGATAATGCTCAGACTTACCCCTCCGAATTACGAAAAAATACGTATGGCAAGCACGTTCGAGGCAAGCTACGGCGGCAGCGAGGCAAATATCGCTCTTGCCCTCGCAAACTTAGGCATAGACAGTACATTTTTTACGGTTGTACCCAACAACTCTTTGGGCAAAAGCGCCGTAAGAATGTTAAGGAGCAATGACGTACACTGCACACCTATTATTTTATCCGAAGAAAACGAAACTCCATCTCACCGTTTAGGCAGCTATTACCTTGAAACAGGCTACGGAATAAGAGCAAGCAAGGTAACCTACGACCGCAAGCACTCCGCAATTACAGAATATGACTTCACAAATATAGATATGTTTGAGCTTCTTGACGGCTTCGACTGGCTCCACTTAAGCGGAATTACTCCGGCTTTGGGTCCCAACTGCGCAGGGCTTATTTTAAGAGCCTTAAAAGCAGCCAAAGAAAAGGGTATGACCGTAAGCTTTGACGGCAACTTCAGAAGCACCCTTTGGACATGGGAGGAAGCCCGTGACTTCTGTACACAGTGTCTGGAATATGTTGATGTACTTTTCGGAATAGAGCCCTATCACCTTTGGAGAGACGAAAACGATCACTCAAAGGGCGACTATAAGGACGGCGTTCCCCTCCAGCCCAGCTATGAACAGCAGGACGAGGTTTTCAATGCCTTTGTGGAAAGATACCCTAACCTTAAGTGCATAGCCCGTCACGTCCGCTATGCCCACAGCGGCAGCGAGAACAGCCTGAAAGCCTATATGTGGTATGAGGGTCATACTTTCGAGAGCAAGCTCTTTACTTTCAATATTCTTGACAGAGTAGGCGGCGGCGACGCCTTTGCCGGCGGCTTAATCTATGCTATGATGAACAACTACAGGGCAATGGATATGGTAAACTTCGCCGTAGCCAGCAGTGCCATCAAGCACACAATCCGCGGCGACGCCAATATAACCGATGACGCCCAGAGTATCCGCAACCTTATGAATATGAACTACGACATCAAGAGATAATTTTCTCCGTGAAAAAAGCTCGGTTCACCGCCGGGCTTTTTTATTTTTATATATGACAAAACTTGGTTAAATCAAGCTCAGAAAGGAACACCGACGCCGAACTTCATCGTTTGTTAATACAAAATTATTTGGGAAGCACAAAAAGCTTTTTGTCCGATTGCTTATAGAGTACAAACTTCCTGCCTATGGTGTGGACAAGCTCCGAACGGGTTCTTTCCGCCACTGTGTTCGCCGCTTCCCCTACATCATCGAAGCAGTTGTCGAGAACGGCCCCCTTTATAAGCTCCCTTGCGGCTAAAGCTTCCGCCGCAGACTCCACTACCTCAGGGGTTACGCCTGCCTTCCCTATCTGAACAACGGGAACAAGCTTTGCCCCCTCCTTTTTTAAATATGCTCTCTGCTTGCTTGTAAGCACAATATCACCGCCTTAATCTATAAATTCAAACTCAAGGTCATAAATTCTTACGGTGTCCCCGTCCTTTATGCCCTTTTCCTTAAGAGCGTCTACAATGCCCTTTTCTCTTATATATTTCTGGAAGAAAGCGAAGCCCTGTTCGTTTTCTATGTTTGTATAGCCTATCATCTTTTCGACTCCGACGCCCTCTACGAGGAAATAGCCCTTTTCAACCTCCGTAACCGTGAAGCTGCCTAAATCTTCGGGTATCTCGTCAACAAACTCGTCATAGTCCTCGTCGAATATAACTATATCCCGCGGGTAGTCCTCCAAAATTTTTGCGGCTTCCGCTATGAGCTTGTCTATGCCCTTGTTTGTTACCGCCGAAAGGGGAAAAACCTTTATACCCTCAGGCCCAAAGGCCGCCTTAAGCTTATCAAAGTTTTCCTCCGCCCCCGTAATATCCATCTTGTTTGCCGCTATAATCATAGGCCTTTCAAGCAGGGACGGATTATATTTCTCAAGCTCTGCGTTTATGGTTCTTACGTTTTCAACCGGGTCGCCGCCCTCTATTGCCCCTGCGTCAACAACGTGTATAAAAACCTTCGTTCTCTCAACGTGCCTTAGAAAGTCGTGGCCTAAGCCTACGCCCTCACTTGCCCCCTCTATAAGGCCGGGAATATCCGCAAGCACAAAATCACGGCTGAAATTACCCCTTACTACTCCCAAATTGGGACTTAAGGTTGTAAAGTGATAAGCTGCTATTTTGGGGTTGGCGTTTGTGGCCATCTTCAAAATTGTGGATTTTCCCGCACTGGGCATACCCACAAGTCCCACGTCGGCTATAAGCTTAAGCTCTAAAATGACATCGTATTCCTTTGCTTCTTTCCCTGCCTCGCAGTACCTGGGCGCCTGTCTTGTAGGCGTAGCAAAGTGCTGGTTGCCCCTGCCGCCTCTGCCGCCTTTTATGATGACCCTGCTCTCTCCGGGCTGTGTTAAATCCGCCATAACCTTATTGGAAACGGCCTCTCTTATAACCGTTCCGGCAGGCACCTTTATAACAATATCGGCTCCGTCGGCTCCCGAACGGTTTTTCTTCTCTCCGTCGGAGCCGTTTTCCGCCTTAAATATTCTCTTGTATCTGAAATCCATAAGGGTGGAAGCACCGCTGTCCACAACAAAAACAATGTCGCCGCCCTTTCCCCCGTCGCCGCCGTCGGGGCCGCCGTGGGTTATATATTTAGCCCTGTAAAAGGAAACACAGCCGTTTCCGCCCCTGCCGCCTTTTATATGAATTTTAACTCTGTCAACAAACATTTAGGTTCACCTCGGTATGCCTAATATAAAAGCGGCTATATTTTGTCTATATAGCCGCCCGGTTTCTTTATAAACAGTTATGCTTCAACGGGGTAAACAGAAACCTGTTTTTTGCTTCTGCCCAGTCTTTCAAATTTAACCTTGCCGTCGGTAAGCGCAAATAATGTGTAATTATTTCCGCAGCCTACATTCTTGCCGGGATGTATTCTCGTACCGTTCTGTGTGTAAAGAATATTTCCGGCCAAAACGTGCTGTCCGTCGGCTCTTTTAGTGCCGAGTCTCTTAGCGTTTGAGTCACGGCCGTTCTTTGAAGAACCTGAGCCCTTTTTATGAGCAAATAACTGAAGGTTAATTCTTATCATAAGTCCTTACGCCTCCTTGCTTCTGACAATTACATAATCGGAATATTCCTCGGAAAGATTTTTTACCGAAAGCTCAAAAGCCCTCAGGAGCAAATCCGCCTCGGAATTTTTCTCTCCCCTTAAGAGAGAGGGTATCAAAAAATATAAATATCCGCTTTCTTCGTCAATTTCAAACTCATACCGGGAGCCTATCTCCGTAAGAGCCTCAACGGCGTTTACGGCAGACTGGGACAAAACCGACACAGCACTGCAAACAATAGGGTCGGTATGGTTTTGAACCCGAAAGCCGCAGATATTATCTTCTTTTTTTAATATAGTTACTTTAAGCATAATTTAAGCGTTAATCTTTGTAACGGAAAGCTTTGTGAAAGGCTGTCTGTGGCCGTTCTTTTTGTGGAAGCCTTTTTTGGGCTTATACTTATAAACGATAACCTTCTTGGCCTTACCCTCGCCTAAAACCTTAGCTGTAACGGAAGCTCCGCTGACATTGGGAGTCCCTATAGTAACGTTTTCGCCGTCAGCAACAACCAAAACCTTATCAAAGGTATATTCACCCTCGGTAACGCCTAATTTTTCAACAGTAATAACGTCTCCCTCTGAAACCTTATACTGCTTGCCGCCTGTTTCGATAATAGCATACATTTTAAATTGCACCTCCTTATAATCAGGAACTCGCCGGATACGGCTCCGAAATAACGGATTAAAGCCTCTCCGTGCGGTAACTTTAAATTCACAACACACTAATAATACCATTTTTTAACCCCTCTGTCAACAGATTTTTTTGACTTTTTGAGGTTTTGGAGACTGTTTTTTAAGTTCGTAAATTCCCAAAGTAAATTCCACAGTGGAATTTGGTATGGAAGTTAGTCTG
>JAJQFB010000115.1 GCA_021201395.1 Clostridiales bacterium
TAAATGGAAGAATTTGCTATTCATCTTGTTATGTTAACTAAATGACATTGGTTTGGCTGCTGTTTTCAGTTTTTCGTCTATTTCGGCTTTAAGGGCGCTTTGACGGGCTGCGAAAATTTCTTTATCGTAAATTCCCTGTTCCAAAAGGCTGTAGGTTTTTTCAAGCTGATTTTGCAATCTTTTTATTTGCTTTTCACAGGAAGCGGTCAGAGCCGACGGATTTATTTCCGAGGTATCGGGGCCATTGTCTTTAAGCTTTATTTTATATCCCGAAAACCAAGCTTTTATTCCCTCTGTTATTTTCTCTTCTATAATATCCCCGGGACAGCCTGTGTTTGGGCAGTTTTTTTCGGGGCAGCAGTAGAATGCCCTGCTGTTGGGGCGGCGGGGATCCGGGGGTCTTCGTTTCAGAGCCTTGCCGCAGAGACCGCAGACTAAAACACCGGCAAAGGGATTTTGAATAGGCCTTAAGGTGTTTTCGGGTTTTTTTACGGGATAATATAATTTTTTGTACCCTGTCAAAGACTTCGGGAGAAATTACGGCTTCGTGAAGCCCCTCAAATACAGTATAATTTTCAGCTCTTTTACGGAGGGTGACTACTGCTCCGTTTTTTGATTTTTTTACGGCAGGTGTTTGCCCCCAGTGTATTTTGCCTATGTATACATCGTTTGTTAGTATATACTTTATCTGCGGTGCCCTCCAGTTATTGCCTTTTCTTGTGGTTATGCCCATTTCCTCAAGGCGGTCGGCTATGCCTTGAAAGCCCGTTCTTTCCCTGCCGCTGAGATAAAGGCCGTATATTTGCTTAACAATCTCTGTTTCTTCGGGAACGGGAACAAGCTTCCAGCCCTTTTGATCCTTAATTCTTTGTTTTTCAAAGCCGTAGGGCGGTGTGCTTCCGACGAATTTGCCCTCGCGGCAGCTTGCGAGTCTGCCTGCGGCTAAGCGGCGGTTTATTGTTTTATACTCACGCCGGCTCATAAACAAACCGAACTCAAAATATTCCTCGTCAAATTCATTTGAGGGATTATAAATTTTTGAGGGGGTTATTATAAGGGTTTCGGAAAGCTTAAAGGTTTGGCTTACGATTCCCTGGTCCGCTGTGTTTCCCCTTGCAAGACGCTCCACCTCCATAACAAGGACACCCTCCCATAAGCCGCTCTCAACCTCGGAAAGCAGCTCCTGCATTTTAGGCCTTGAAGCAATGGTTTCTCCGCCTGCAACCTCTTTAAATATTTTCCCTATTTTATAATTTCTTTTTTCCGCAAGCTCAAGGAGGGCTGTTTCGTGTCTTTTTAAAACATCTTCTCTGTTTTCAAGCTCTCTGTCGGCTCGGCTTTTTCTCAGATAAACAGCATACATGTTATCACCTCCGTTTTCAAAATATGCGGATAAAGCATAAAAATGACAGCAAAAAACAAGGCTGTGAAATAGAAAAATATCACAAAGAGGTCAGAATATGACAGATAGCAAGCGGTATAATTTTTTTATAAAAAATATAAGAGGGAGTGATTTACTTTGTTTAGCGTTATTAAAAGACATAAGGAACCGTTTAACGGTTATTCTTGGAACAGATTTTTGGCGGATTACAGAGACGATGTTGAGAAGCTTCCCACAAATTCCGCAAGGGGAACTCAGGACAGCTCACTTTCCTCCGACAACAACAAATGCGGCGTGGGAAGCTTATGCAGGGTTGCGGAGGACGGAAGTCTTTGGGTTTTAAACAATCAGAATGAGTGGGTTGAACAGCCCGACGGTGATTCGGAGGACGATGACGAAAGTTATCCGTGGGAGGATGCGGCAGCGAAGCTTAAAGAGCATTTATCGGCAATTTTTGCTTTACAGAAAACAGGGAAGATATATCAGACGAAAATTTACAAGTTTAATTCAAATCCGACATCGGCGGGGGTTAAGCTTCTTGACAACGAGGGGCTTGAATTTGAGCCGTCAACGGACACTGTTGAGGGAACGGACGATTATGCGGATATTCCGCTTTTTAACTGGTGGCACTGCAACTATGTACGGAGTGATGACGGCGACCCTTATGTTACGGCGATAAAAGGAGATTCCGATTATTCGGAAGAGGGGCTTGTGGACGTCGGGGCTATGGGTATGACTTTTTACTGGAACGTGGACACGTCAAACGAAGATTATGACCTTTGGACAATTTCGGATTCGCCTAATGACGACTACGGGCTTGTACCTTGGGTTGAGAGTGTGAGAGCGGACGGAACCGCTGCGCCCTATTGGTGTCACAGTGCGTTTGTCAGTACGGTTGATACAGACGACGGACTTCCCCGGTCACTGCCGTATAAGAAAATTGCGGATTTTGTTTCTTACGAATCTATAATATCGGATTATGCCCAAAAAGGCGAGGGCTATAAGGGCGCAGGCATATCCAGAAATTTATTTCAGATGATTTTCAATGTTATTATGGGAGCGACAAAAGATTCAACAAGCCTTTACTGCGGTGTTACAAACTGGGACATAGAGTATACGGCGGCATTTGAGAGAGACGAGGAGGAAACTTATTTTCCCGTTACCGCAGAGCAGGCGGCGGAGCTTGAGACCGGTATGTGTGTATCTGTGGGATATCTGCCGAGCACCGGCAAGGTTGACAAGACCTTGGCGAATATGCATGCGTATGCTCACGGAGTTAAGATTTTAAGTATTGAGGAACTGGGCGATGACGAAGGCAATTACGCTGTGTATCTCGATGTGGACGAGGGATTTTCCACGGCGCAGGTTGATGTATCCGACAGTGTGACAAGCGACGTGTATATGACAAGCTGGCCTTCGTATACGGGAGAATCGAACAGTGTTATAGGCAAGCACAACGGCTCCGCCGTTTCCAACACAGACGGCAGACACGCCTACCGTGTGCAGGGTACGGAGTATATGTGCGGCGCTTATATAATTGCTTCCGATACTGCGGCAATTTACCAAAGCGATTACAGTATGAATGTATATACAGCCTTAAAAGGCACGGCTCACAGCAGCGATCAAAGCGTTATAGAAAGCACCTATAAGCTGATAGGAACAGTGTCTTTGGCGGACTATGCCGAGAGCGGCAGCTCAAAAATAAACGTATATGCGGGAGATATTGAGGTTGACACCGAAAGCGGCGCATGGCTTGTCTCTGTTTTGGGAGAGAGCAATTCAACCGGTTGGGGCGACAAATCGACTTTTCTTGCGGCTGCAAGCGGAATCAGGGCGTATTATCAGGGCGGTTCCGTAACTACCGGGGCTAATGCGGGTTCGGCCGCTGTTCATTGCGACTACGGGCTTTCCTCCACTTACTGGCACTTTTGCGCTTGTGATTAAATAATTATATGATGAATCAGTGGGAATCGAAAAGTCGTTCAAAGAAAGAAGGATATAAATGGAAATCAATAAATCGGAATCTGTATCGAAATCGAGCCTTTCGATGGAGAGCCCAAAAGACGTTGGGCGCCCGACAGGGCGGTTTTGCAATAGTAAAACTTCTGATCGCTTTGAATTTTCCAAAATTGTTTTTATAATCCTGTGTGCTGTTACAATGGGAGTTACACTGTATTCAATGCTTCTCATGTGGAAAACAGACAATGTGGGGCCTCTTACATATTTAATTCCATCGGTTTACACGGCCTTTGCAACGGGTACGGGATTTTATTTCGATAAAGCCAAAAAGGAAAATTTCATTAAGTTAAGAAGCATCTACGGTGACGAAATGATGGATAAAGTAAAAGGAGACAGCTAAGTGTGACTTAGCCGTTATTTAGCCGTTTCAAAGGGAACCCGAAAGATGTCGGGACGTGCGCAGCACGGGTTTTGCAGAGCAAAACTTCTGATTCACAATTAACTATACAGAGCAGGGCGGCGGCCGCTTTTCGGCTTCCGCTCTTTTATGTATATAATTTATCCGCTGACATCATCTTATAACCTACAGATCGGTCAACGGGTCGCCTTTGGACTGTATATGGGCTGTGGTAAAGGGGACGCCTGCCGCCGAAGCAGGGTAAACACCCAAACCGTGGTCTACATAATAGGAATCAAAGCCGGCCTTTTTGATTTCCGCAGGGTCCGCATCCTCCGCAAGCTGCATAACGATAGCCCCGATCATCTCCAGATGTGCTAATTCTTCTGTACCTATATCGTTCAGAGTTGCTATGGCCTGAGGCGTTACCATTGTAAATTTTTGGCTCAGATAGCGGAGAGAAGCCCCCAATTCTCCATCGGGTCCTCCGTATTGGGCTAAGATGGTTTTTGCCAGAGCAGGGTTTGTCTGTTTGATTTTTATGGGAAATTCAAGCTTTCTTTCATATATCCACATTAATATATCGCTCCTTTTTTTATTGACAGTTTTTTTCGGTCAGGGACGGATTGAAGCAGTAGCTTTGGGGCCAAGGGGTGTTAATCCATGAGAAATAATTTTTGTCGGAGAATGAACGGTAGGAGTAGATGGGGCCGATTTTGTCCTCATAGAAGCACCTAAGCTTGTCGGCTTCATCTATTACGGCATTGTATTTTTCTATTACTTCTTTATCATCGGGGTGGGTGTTCAGATAGAGAGCCAAATCTACAGCCATAAAGTCCAAAACCGTAAGACGGCTTAAAATCTTATCTGTATTCATTTGAACAGCCTCCTTTTTCTCTGTTATAGTTTGAACAGTCGGTTTTCTTAGGTTTTGCAAAGCCGTAGGGCTCTGTATAGGGCATATTAAGCTCAGGGAATACAGTGCCGGAAAACAGCGCTTCACAGGGTGAATATAATTCGCAGGCTATCCGCATAGGGACATAAGCCGCAGAGAGTCTGTCAGGGTAGATTGCGTCCGCAAAGCCTCGGCAGGTTCCTCCGCCGGGCTGACAGGGTTTAAAAATTTTCATATTTTACCTCCGCTTTATGCCGAAAGATATGTGTTTTCGGCTTTTAATTTAGGGAACCGCCGATTAATTGGCTCTTCGCAGCTTCACCGCCTATTTTTCCGATTGCTTCGTCACGCATTTTCAGCATAGGCTCCGGCTATGCCCTCAAATGCCTTCCTCACACTCGAAAAAATCTGCGGCAAATCTGCTTCGGCGAATTAATCACCGCTTCCTTGGTTTATTATATTCTTCAACGGACATTGTGTTACGCTTATAAAAAGGGGCGATGACGGTCTGTTAAATGTAATATTTATAAATAGAAATAAATGAGAAAATTTTAAAATCGTCTTAAGATTATAATGCTTTTAATGGGATAAATTGGATTTTATTGTAATAATCACAGGTAAATCAAGGAAAAGTTAATTAATTTTGTTCACAAAGATGATTGACATTTTGGTGTCAAAGTGTTATTATAAGGTTGTACTTTAGAAAAGAACTTTAAAAAGGAAAAATTTCTATATAAAAAGGGTACATAAATTTATCTTGGAGGAAGTTTTTAATGAAAAACGGTACAGTTAAATGGTTTAATGCTGAAAAAGGCTTCGGATTCATTTCAGTTCCGGGCGAAGACGATGTATTTGTACATTTTTCGGCAATCCAGGCTGACGGCTATAAGTCGTTAGAGGAAGGTCAGAAGGTTGAATTTGAGGTTGTTCAGGGCAACAAAGGCCCCCAGGCAGCTAACGTAGTTAAGCTTTAATTTAAGCTTAGATTCAATCTTTGCGGCGGTTTTATTTAAGACAGCTTTGTCTTAAACAAGACCTCCGGGTTTATTTTATACGTTTATAAGCAAAAAAAATATAAGCACATAAAATAATAGCTTTCAGAGCAGGCAGAACCCCGTTGGTTTTGTCCGCTTTCTTTTTGTATATATTTATATATTTTGCTAAAAATACCTTTAAGATTTCTTAAAAAATTACGGAGGTATTTTATGATAAGGAAATTATTTTGTATTTTATGTGTTTTGTTTCTTTTGCCCTGTAGGGTTTACGGGGAGGAATGCAGTGCGGACTGCCGTTCGGCGGTTTTAATAGAGCAGAGGAGCGGCAAGGTTTTGTTTTCTCAAAATTCCGATGAAAAGCTGCCTCCTGCAAGCGTTACAAAGGTTATGACACTTTTGCTTATATACGAGGCTGTGGAAGAGGGGAAGCTTAATTGGGAGGATGAGGTAACGGTCAGCGAATATGTGGCAAGTATGGGCGGATCCCAGATTTTCCTTGAAGCAGGGGAAAAGCAGACTGTTAAAGACTTAACAAAGTCCGTGGCTATTGCCTCTGCAAACGATGCCGCTGTGGCTATGGCGGAGAAGATAGGAGGCAGCGAAGAGGGCTTTGCTGCCCTTATGAATGAAAAAGCTGAGGAGCTTGGTATGAATAACACGAATTTTGAAAATGCCTGCAGTCTTGACTCTGACAATCATTATACTACCGCCTATGACATAGCCCTTATGAGCAGAGAGCTTTTAAACAAATATCCCGAAATTAAGGACTATACCACAACCTGGCAGGATACCATAACCCACACAACCGCAAAGGGACAAACAGAGTTTGGGCTTACAAATACAAACAAGCTTATAAAGCAGTACAGCGGAGCAACGGGTCTTAAAACAGGCTCTACAAGCAAGGCTCTTTACTGTTTGAGCGGCTCGGCCGAGAGAGACGGAATGGAGCTTATAGGCGTTATTATGGCCGCACCCGACCCGAAAGTAAGGTTTAAGGAGATGGCCGGGCTTTTAGACTACGGCTTCGGCAGCTTTACTGTTTTGAAAGGCGAAGAGCCGGGAACGAGGGTAGGGGAGGTGTCTGTTTATAAAGGGAAAAGCGACAAGGTAAGCGGAGTTGTAAGCGGACAAATTTCCGTTCCCGTTAAAAAAGGGGAAGAAAGTAAGCTTGAATATAAGCTTGAGCTGACTGAAAGCATAAATGCCCCCTTTGAAGCCGGGGCAAAATTAGGAGAGATTATATATTACAGCAGCGGCGAAGAGGCAGGAAGAGCTGACATTACGGCAGAAACAGGAGTTGAAAAGGCCGGCATAGGCGACACCCTCGGCAAGCTCTTAAACAAATGGTTTGAAAACTGAAATTAAAACAGCTCTTCGGCGGAGGTATAATTGCCGAGGGGCTGCTTTTTTATAAAAATTAATAAATCTATTGCAAAATATGTTTTTTAAGGTTATAATTAGGACTATCTGAAATATTAAGAAATTAAGAAATGAGAGGCTTTGGGCTATGTTTGAGATTTTGAAAAGAGAAGGAAGAGCCAAAAGAGGGCGGCTTGAAACGGTTCACGGGGTAATTGAGACACCTGTGTTTATGAATGTAGGAACCTTGGGGGCTATTAAAGGGGCGGTCAGCTCTTTAGACTTAAAGGAAATAGGAACGCAGGTTGAGCTTTCAAACACCTATCACCTTCACCTACGCCCCGGCGATCAAATTGTAAAAAAATTAGGCGGACTTCACAAATTTATGAACTGGGACAGACCTATTTTAACCGACAGCGGCGGTTTTCAGGTTTTTTCCCTTACGTCCTTAAGGAAGATAAAGGAGGAGGGGGTCTATTTCAACTCCCACATAGACGGCCGCAAAATTTTTATGGGACCTGAGGAAAGTATGACTATTCAGTCTAATTTAGGTTCCACAATAGCTATGGCTTTTGACGAGTGTCCCCCCTCTGTGGCGGAGAGAAGCTATATAGAGGCCTCTGTTGACAGAACCGCAAGATGGCTTGAGAGGTGTGTTGTCAAGATGAAAGAGCTTAATTCCCTTGAGGACACAGTAAACCCCCGCCAGATGCTTTTCGGTATTAATCAGGGGGGAATTTACGAGGATATAAGAATAAGGCACGCCAAACAAATAAGTGAGCTTGACCTTCAGGGTTACGCCATAGGGGGGCTTGCGGTAGGTGAAAGTACGGAGGAAATGTACAGAATTTTGGAGGAAACAATTCCTTATTTGCCCCCAAATAAGCCTGTTTATTTAATGGGGGTGGGTACGCCGGAAAATATTCTTGAGGCTGTGGAGAGGGGAGTTGACTTTTTCGACTGCGTTCTTCCGGCAAGAAACGGCCGCCACGGAAACCTTTATACATCAAAGGGAAAGCTTAACCTTATGAATGCCAAATATGAACTTGACGAAAGACCCATTGAGGAGGGGTGTGAGTGTCCCTGCTGCAAAAATTTCTCAAGGGCTTATTTAAGGCACCTTTTTAAGGCTAAAGAGATGCTTGCCATGCGCTTAAGCGTTCTTCACAATCTCTATTTTTACAACAAGCTGACCGCCGAAATAAGACAGGCTCTCGATGAGGGACGGTTTATCGAATATAAAAGGGCGAAGCTTGAAGGCTTTAAGGAGAATATGTGTTAATTTGCAAATACGCTTTGCAATATAAAGGCTTATATTTTTTATACTGAAAGTTTTGTCAATTCATAAAAGTTTAACTTGAAAACTGTGTCTAAATGGTATACAATAAGAGGTATAATTACATATGCCTTAGGAGGGGATGCGGTGTGATTTTATCAGAAAGAGCAACACAGGTAAGGACGTCGGCTTCGCTTAAAGTTACGGCAAAGGCTGAAAAAATGAATATGAGCGGCTACAACGTAATAAATTTAGGTACGGGGGAGGTCAACTTTAAGACCCCGGAACATATTACGGCGGCGGCTGTTGAAGCCATTGAGAAAGATTTGCCCAAATATACGGCCGTCGAGGGTATCCCGGAGCTGAGAGAGGCGGTATGCGGTAAAATATATGCCGACAGAGGGCTTGTTTATGAGCCTGACGAAGTTGTTGTTACAAACGGGGCAAAGCAGGCTCTTATGAACACCATTTTTGCCGTTGTGGGTCAGTCCGACGAGGTTATAATTTCCGCACCCTACTGGCAGAGCTATGTGGAGGTTGTCCTCCTTGCCGGAGGTGTTCCCGTTATTGTTTACACAAGGGAGGAAAAGGGCTTCAAACTGACCCTTGAGGAGCTGAATCGGGTCTATACGGATAAAACAAAGGCTATCATAATAAACAGCCCCAACAACCCCACGGGAGCCTTATACACCGAAAAGGAGCTTAAGGCCATAGCCGATTTTGCAACAGAAAAGGATTTAATCGCAATTTCCGACGAGGTATACGACAAGATGATATACTCCCAAAAGCACAAATTTATAAGTATTGCTTCACTGGGAGAAGAAATAAAGAAAAGAACGGTTATCGTAAACAGCTTTTCAAAAACCTATTCAATGACCCCCTGGAGGGTGGGCTGCAGCATAGCCGATAAGAAAATATCAAAGGCTATGACCAAAATACAGAGTCATTGCACCTCAAACGTAAATGTAGTAAGTCAATATGCCGCTTTGGCGGCTCTTAAGGGCGGCGACGGCTGCATTGACGGGCTTGTAAACGAGCTTAAACGCCGCAGGGACTATATGTCCCAGAGAATATCCGATATTCCCTATTTGAGAAGCTTAAGGCCGGTAGGAGGGCTTTATATTCTTGTAAACATATCAAGACTTTACGGCCGGGAAGCCGACGGCATAACCATAAAAAGCGGAAAGGACATAGCCCAAATTTTACTTTCAAAATACAACGTCGCTGTTGTGTCGGGAGATGTTTTCGGCTGTCAGGATTATATAAGACTTTCCTTTGCTGCTTCTATGGAGAGTATAATTGTAGGTGTAAACAGAATAGAGAAATTTATAAAGCAGAATTTTTGATTTTCTCAAAAAGTCAGATATATGGAGTATGTCGGAAGGGAGGCCGTATAATGGACAGTATTGAACAGAGTATAATTTCGTTAAGCAATGAAAGCTGTTTTGACTTTTTAAAAACAGTGGAGTCTGATTCCGTTTCTCTTGTTTTGATTGACCCTCCCTATGAGGTGTCAAGAGAAACAAACTTCAGGTCGGGAGAGGCTAAGGGAAAGGACACCGACAGATTCAGAGTGTCTATGAATTTCGGCCAGTGGGATCACGGCTTTTTCGGCTTATCGGAGGTCATTTCGGAGTGTTACCGTGTTTTGAAAAAAGCGGAACCCTGATTTGTTTCTATGATTTATGGAAAATCACAACCTTAAAAGAATATTTTGATAATGCCAAATTTAAACAGCTCAGATACATAGAATGGATAAAGACAAACCCCGTTCCCCTTAACAGCAAGGTTAATTATCTTACAAATTCAAGAGAGATTGCTTTGGTCGGAGTTAAGTACGGAAAGCCTACGTTTAATTCGGAATATGACAACGGTATTTATCCATACCCCATTTGCCACGATAAGGGACGTTTTCACCCGACGCAAAAGCCTTTGGCTCTCTTTGAGGATTTAATTATAAAGCACTCAAATGAGGGAGATTTGGTATTGGACTGCTTCAGCGGTTCGGGGACTGCCGCCGTTGCGGCATTTAATACCAACCGAAGCTTTATAGGCTGTGAACTGTCAGAGGAATATTACAGAAAGTCTGTTGAACGGCTGAACGATTGCGGTATTGTCAATGCGGAGAGAGGTGTAAAATTTGACATCGTCTGATAAGATAATACAAGGAATGGTAACAAGCGGAAATTATTCGGCAGATGAAATAATAGAATATGTAAAGACAGAATACAGAGAAATACATTTATCTCCTCAGACACTGGGAATGCTTTTTGAGGTTTATGCCGGAGTATCCTATGATGAAAACGACCCGGCCTCCTGTTTTTCAAGGGAAATATCTATAGAGGAGCTTAAAAGCATTCACCCTGATTTTGAAAGTACGAACGGCTGTCAATGGGCAAGAAGCGACAACAGCTATCTCGGAAAAAGATACATAATCAAACGGCCTAAAGCAAAGGGAAGAGTTGCGGCTGTAAAATTGGACGGAGCAAACAACAAGTCGATAAAAAGGAACAGAGGCATCAAAAGAGAAATTGTCGATAAGCTCTCAAAGCAAAGATGTTCTATATTAGATATAAGTACAAATATAGAAATAGACCACAAAGACGGTCACTATGATGTTTTGTCAAATCAGGATACCGTCACCCAAAAGGAAAGTGATTTTCAGCCTCTCTCTAAGGCGGCAAACGATGCTAAAAGAAGTCATTGCAGCAGATGTATTTCCACAGGCAAACGATATGACGCTGCACAATTAGGTTATTCTCAAGGCTTTATTTTAGGTGATGAGGACACTAAAACCTGTCAGGGCTGTTATTGGCATGACCCTAAATATTTTAACAGTATAATTTTTAAGGAACCGCTGATTAATTAGCTCTTCGCATCTTTAACGCTGATTTTTCCGATTGCTGCGTTACTCGCTTTCAACGTAGGCTCCGGCTACGCCCTCAAGCGACTTCCTTGCACTCGAAAAAATCATCGTCAAATCTGCTTCGGCGAATTAATCATCGTTTCCCTAAGGATTTTAAAAAAGATAAGTAAAAGCTATATAATATCAAAAAATAATTGTGAATGCAGGAGGCGGGCAGATGGTTCATTTATTGATTTTGTTTTCGGCGGTTATAATTTTGTGTATAGTGGCCGACAAATTTTCGGATAAAGCCGGTATGCCCTGCCTTTTGGTTTTTATGCTTGTGGGCATAGCTTTCGGCTCCGACGGAATTTTTAAGATACCATTTGATAATTTTGAGGCTACGGAGCAGATATGTACGATATGCCTTATTTTTATAATGTTTTACGGCGGCTTCGGTGTTAAGGCTTCGGCGGCGAGACCCGTTTTTATACGCTCAAGTTTGTTGTCAACTTTCGGGGTTTTAATAACCTCTCTTTTGACCTGCTTTTTTTGCAGGCACATATTGGGCTGGGGCTTCGGCGAAAGCTTCCTTTTGGGGGCTGTTGTAGGCTCTACGGACGCCGCTTCCGTGTTCTCTGTTCTTAAGTCAAAAAATCTGAATTTGAAGTATAACACGGCCTCTCTTTTGGAAATAGAAAGCGGCAGCAACGACCCTGTGGCCTATATGCTTACGGTTGTGGGTATAATGCTTGTTTCGGGAGAAGCGGCAGGGGGAGCCATCGTGGCTTTGATTATAAAACAGCTTTTCTTCGGCATTTGTTTGGGCATAATTATACCCTGTGTGAGTATTTTCGGCCTTAAAAGGCTCAGGCTTGAGTCAGAGGGTATGGAAATGGTATTTTTAACGGCTGTGGCAGCGGCTTCCTATGCTCTTTCAAGCTCCGCCGGGGGAAACGGTTTTTTGTCAACCTACCTTTCGGGCATAATCATAGGAAACAGCAGCATAAAGAACAAAAAAGCCCTTGTAAACTATTTCGACGGCGTAACGGGTCTTTCTCAAATAATTATTTTCTTCCTTTTGGGATTTTTGTCAATGCCCCATTTGCTGCCGAGGGTTATTGTTCCTGCGGTTTTGATTTCCCTTTTTATGCTTTTTATAGCAAGGCCTGCGGCGGTTTTTGCCATTCTTCTTTCCTTTAAGGCTAAGCTTAAGCAGTGTATTCTTGCTTCCTGGTCGGGCTTAAGAGGGGCAGCTTCCATAGTTTTTGCCATTATGGTAGTGGCCGGGGGAGTAGATACGGAAATGGATATTTTCCATATCGTTTTTCTTGTAGCTATAATTTCCGTAGCCTTTCAAGGCTCTTTTCTGCCTTATGTTGCCAAAAAGCTTGATATGCTTGACGAAACTGGAGATGTAAGAAAGACCTTTAACGATTATGTCGAAAGCTCAGGGCTTAACCTTACCAAAATTGTTATAACCTTAAACCACCCTTGGGCAAGCAAAGAGGTTAAGGACGTGGATATGCCTACGGATTTTCTTATTCTTTCTATAAAACGTGGTTCACAAACCATCTACCCCGGAGGAAACACCAAAATAGAAGTAGGGGACAGCCTTGTGGTAAGCGTTCCCTCATATAACGATAAAAACAGTGCCGTTCTCAGGGAGCAGACCATTACAAAACGCCACAAATGGAAAAACAAACCCATTTACAGGCTTGATTTAAACAAAAATACCCCTATTGCGGCTATAAAAAGGGGAGACGAGTTCATTATCCCAAAAGGGGATACTGAAATATTGGAAAACGATATAGTTATAACCTGTGAGTAAGTGAAAGATATAGGGAAGCTTTATGAAAAAAATTAGATTTATAATAATAGGTTCCGGCTGGCGTTCTCTGTTTTATGTAAGAATCACAAGGGCATTGCCTGAGATGTTCGAGCTTTGTGCCATGTATTGCAGAACGGAGGAGAAAGCCGAAAAAATAGCAGGGGAGCAGGGCATATATACAACAACATCTGTTGAAGAGTGCTTAAGCTTCGGGGCGGATTTTGCCGTTGTGGCCGTAAACAAGGCGGATATATTTAAGGTAAGCAGACAGTGGCTTGAAAGGGGGCTTGCCGTTCTTTGCGAAACACCTGTAGGGCTTAATATGGATGATTTAAGGGAGGCTTATAAGCTGCGGCAGAGCGGAGCTAAGCTTATGTGTGCCGAGCAGTATATTTATTTTCCCTATTTCAGCTCTGTAATTAAGCTTGCGGAAAGGGGGCTTTTAGGGGAGCCCTACAGCGTCGGCATAAGCGCAGTCCACGATTATCATGCCGCAAGTATTATAAGGCGTATTCTCAACAAGCATACAGAGTCCTTTAAGGTGTACGGAAAGACATATAAATTCAGCGTAACGGAAACCGCCGACAGATACAATAAGTTTTTCGACGGCAGACAGGCGGTAAAAGACAGGGTCAGACTTACCTTTGAATATGAGGACGGAAAGGCCGCATTTTACGACTTCTGCTCTGTTCAGTACCGCTCCGATATAAGGTCGAATTATATCTGTATTCAAGGGCCGCAAGGGGAGATATTTAACAACAGCGTAAGCTATATCGATGAGAATTTTATTCCCCGAAAGAAAACTCTTGTTTTTGAGGGGAATAATGACAAAATTTGTTTCGGGGATGAGATTTTATATAAAAATCCCTTCGGAACGAGGCTTAATGACGATGAGAGGGCGATTGCCGAGGTAATGGTTAAAACAGCGGAATATGTAAGAGGGGGAACGGACGGAGGAAATTTAGAATGTGCCCTTACAGACGCCTATTACAGCATAAAAATGAAAGAAGCACTTGAAACGGGCAAAGAAATTTCAGGCTCTCCCAAGCTTTTATTTACGGAGGGCTGAGAAAAATGAAAAAATATAAAATACTTTTATACATACTTATATTTCTCAATATTTTGCCTGTCATATTTCTGATTTCGGCTTTTATTTTCCTTAAACTGAATATAGAGTATTTGTTTTATATGGTTTTTAACATCTTTTTTCTGTACATATTTTGGAAAATATATATTATTGATACAATAGCTCTGACTGCATTTTATCTGTACACCTTTATTAAACGCCGCATAAATCCCTCTGTTTTATATATTGAAGTCGCCGCTTTAAGCGTTGTGATAAGTATAGGAGTTGATATAGCTTCACATTACTTGTATTCGGGCTTTATGAGTATTTAAAATATAAGGACAAAATCGTGTGTATAAAAGATTTAAAACATAAAAGCACAAATATTTCTTGCATAAGAATAACGTAAATAATCTCCGCATATAGTTAGTAAGCCTATTTTTGCGGAGGAATTTTTTTGAAGGATTATATTGAAAAAAGGGCTGAGGAAGTGGCAAGGTATATTGTCAAAAGCAACGCCACAGTAAGGGAAACGGCAAAACGCTTCGGCATATCGAAAAGCACCGTCCACAAGGACATAACCGAAAGGCTCATAAAAATAAATCCGCCTTTGGCAGGAGAAGCAAGAAAGGTTCTGGAAATAAACAAATCCGAAAGACACATAAGAGGCGGTATGGCCACAAGAGAGAAATATCTTCACCGCCTGTGATAAATGCAGAAAACCAAAAAGCCTTTAAGGCCGTTTTTTACGGTTTTAAGGGCTTTTAATTTTTCTCAAAACACTTGTAATGTAAGCGCTTAATAATTCGGCGGCTGCCAAAGCCATCTCAAAAATGGTAGAATAA